>VBKA01000029.1 GCA_005879815.1 Chloroflexota bacterium | reverse complement strand
CGGTTCAGGGCCGTGACGATGGCGGGCGAACCCTCGGCGTAGGCCCGCGCCCGCGCCTCGTCCGCGGTGATGCCGTCGACGAGCCGCTCGGCGAACAGCCGCGAAGCGTTGGCCAGCAGCCCGATGGACTGGAGCAGGTTGCTCCCCAGCATAGGCAGCATGATGTTCAGCTCGAACGCGCCCGATGCGCCGCCCCAGGCAATCGCGGCGTCGTTGCCGACCACCTGCGCGCAGACCATCAGCAGCGCCTCGGCGATGACCGGGTTCACCTTGCCCGGCATGATCGAGGATCCGGGCTGCAGGTCCGGCAAGTGGATCTCGGCGAGCCCCGCGCGCGGCCCCGACCCCATCCAGCGCAGGTCATTCGCGATCTTGGTGAGGCTCACGGCGATGGTGCGCAGCTGGCCCGAGAGCTCGACCAGGGAGTCCTGGGCGCCCTGGGCCTCGAAGTGGTTACGGGCTTCGGTGAGCGGCAACCCCGTGATCTTCCGAAGCTCCTCGATGACGCGGGCCGCGAACCCCGGCGGTGCGTTGAGCCCGGTCCCCACGGCGGTTCCGCCAAGCGGCAGCTCGGCGACCCGGGGCAGCGTATCGCGCAGTCGCTCGATCCCCATCCGCACCTGTGCGGCATACCCGCCGAACTCCTGCCCGAGCGTCACCGGCGTGGCATCCATCAGGTGGGTCCGGCCAGCCTTGACGACCGAGGCGAACTCGTCCGCCTTGCGCTCGAGCGAGCCGGCCAGCTTCTCGAGCGCCGGGATCAGCTCGTTGATGACGCCGTCCACCGCTGCGACGTGGATGGAGGAGGGGAAGACGTCGTTGCTCGACTGGCTGGCGTTCACCTCATCGTTCGGATGCACGGGCCTCCCGAGCCCCTCGCTCGCCAGCGTCGCGATCACCTCATTGGCGTTCATGTTCGAGCTGGTGCCCGAGCCGGTCTGGAAGACATCGGTCGGAAACTCAGTGTCCCAGCGCCCGTCGGCGACCTCCTCTGCCACACGCCCGATGGCGTCACCGACCTCCTGGCTCAGCACCCCGAGATCGGCGTTCACCCTGGCCGCGGCGGCCTTGATGCGACCCAGCGCGGCAATCTGCCTCCGATCGAGGCGCTGTCCGGAGATCGTGAAGTTCTCGACCGCGCGCTGGGTCTGCGCGCCCCACTTCGCCCGCGCCGGAACGCGAACCTCGCCCATCGAATCGTGCTCCACGCGCGTCTCCGCCTCGTCGCCCGTCATCGCCGCTGGGCGTCAGTCGAGCGCATCCAATTCCACGAAGCGGATGACCGGCGGGATGAGGTGCGGCATGTAGCCGGAGTCGAGCTGCCCGATGACCCGGTTCGCGGCGCCGATCAGCTCGTTGACGAAGATGCCGCGATGCGCGGGCTCGTAGCGGCGCAGCTTCACCAGCCCCTCGCTGAGCTTGTTCCTGGCCCCGCGCGCGTTCCGACGTTGTAGGTGAAGGAGCCCCGCCGCGATCTGGATCAGGCCCTGGTAGAAATCGCGATCCTTGTCGTCCGCCGCGCGCCAGAGCGTCTCCCACGCCTCATGCGCGTGCCAGTATCGAGCGCCGTTGAAGAGCGCCACGCCATATCGGAAGAGCCGATCAGCCTCGAACGGATCGAGCGCCGGGGTGCGACCGCGCGCCGGTGGTGCCGTCATGGATTCGGGTGCGCTGTCCGTCTCACCGGCGCGGGTGCTCGCCCCGCTGATCGCCTCAGTCATGCACGCCGATCGTAACAGGCAGTGCCCGGCGGCTTAGGTCTCCTCTTTGGGAATCAGCCAGACCGTCTCATCGCAGTCGGCGCATTGAAACTCTTGCCGCCCGCGCACCCATGACTTCTCAGGGTCGTGGTCGGCGGGATCGTGATGTGCCCGCTCCATCGGGTGTGAAGAGCCGTCCGAGTGCCGGTGCTGGAGCTCGTACGGGAGCAGGAAGTCCTCGCGGGGAAGCATCAGGGTGCCCCATGTAATGCGGTGATGCGCGACAGATGCCGTCGGTCAGTGTGCCGGAAAGCCTCTGCCCGTTGCAACGTCCGCGTGACCCTACCTCCCCGACTAAGGCCAGCGAAACCGAGAGCGCCAGGCCGATGATGAAGGTGTCGGCCGGCGGCCCCGCAGGCTGTTGCAACGCCAGCCAGGGTGTCGCCGGCCGGCGCCATCAGCTCCCCCGCTGCATCGTTCTAGCTGATCTTGGCCATCACATGCTTGACGATCGTGTAATCCTCGATCGAATAGAGGCTCATGTCCTTGCCGTAGCCCGACTGGCCGAACCCCCCGTGCGGCATCTCCGAAGCGATGGTCAGGTGGTCGTTGATCCACACCGTCCCGTAGCGCAGGCGGCGAGCGGCGTTGAGCGCGCGTTTGATGTCGCGCGTCCAGACCGATGAGGCCAGCCCATACGGCACGCCGTTCGCCCAGCGGATCCCCTCCTCGTCGTCGGAGAAGTGCTGGACGGTGATGACCGGGCCGAAGACCTCGCTCTGCACGATTTCGGAGTCCTGCGCGACATCGGTCACGATGCTCGGGCGGTAGAAGAAGCCGCGATCCCCAAGCGTCCCACCACCGGTCGCGACCTTGGCCCCATAGCCTCGTGCCCGATCCACGAACCCTGACACGCGCTCCTGCTGGCCCTTGCTGACGAGCGGGCCCATGTCGAGCTCCGGGTCGTCGGCGGGGTTGCCGACCTTGAGCGACTCGACCGCCGGGACGAGATGCGACAGCACGTCGTCGTAGACCTTGCCGCTGGCGATGACCCGGGTGGCCGCCGTGCAGTCCTGGCCGGAGTTGAAGAAGCCCGCCAGCTTCACCGCCTCTGCCAGGGCGTCGAGATCGGCGTCGTCGAAGACGAGCACCGGAGCCTTGCCTCCGAGCTCGAGATGCACGCGCTTGACCGTCTGGGCGGCCGCCGCCGCGATCTCCTTGCCGGTTGCCGTGTCGCCGGTGAGCGACACCATATCGACCTGGGGATGGGTGACCAGCCGCCGGCCGACCACCGCCCCGGGGCCGGTGATGACATTCAGGACGCCCTTTGGGAAGATCTCCGCCGCGAGCTCCGCCAGCCGCAGGGCGGTAAGCGGGGTCGCGCTGGATGGCTTGAGGACGACCGTGCATCCCGCAGCCAGCGCCGGCGCGATCTTCCAGATCGCCATCATGATCGGGTAGTTCCAGGGCGCCACCTGCCCGACCACCCCAACTGGCTCGCGCCGGATCATGCTCGTGTGGGTGCTCACGTACTCGCCGGCGGCCTTGCCCTCGACCACCCGGGCCGCGCCGGCGAAGAAGCGGACGTTGTCGATCGTGAACTCGACGTCGAAGTCCGCGACACCCTTGGGCTTGCCGACGTTCGCGCTCTCCAGGCTGGAGAGCTCTGCGGCGTTGTCCGCGATCACGTCGGCGAACTTGTGGAGGGCCGTGGAGCGTTCGGCAGGCGTAGTCAGCGACCAGCTCTCGAACGCGAACCGGGCCGCGCCAACGGCGCGGTCGACGTCGCCCTCGTCGCCCTTGGGAACCTCGGCGATCACCTCCTCGGTGGCCGGGTTGATCACCTGGGTCGTCTCGCCCCCCGCGGCATCGGTCCAGTCGCCGTTGATGAACATCCGGAAGCGTGAGGCGGTGACGGTCATGGCATCTCCTCGGATTGCTCGCGAGCCGGCGGCTGTGCCGCGCGGCGTCGGGTTGGGCTCAGGGCGATTCTACCCGGCCCTCATTCGTCGCCATGCAGCGGTCGAAAGCCACCGTCCGCCGCACGCGCCATGACGAAGAGCAGGTCCGCCAGCCGGTTCATGTAGGGCATCACCTGCGAATCCGACGGCAGCCCGCCCGCCTCGGCCAGCGCCACGATGCGCCGCTCAGCCCGGCGCACGGTCGCGCGGGCGACGTCGATCGCCGCGCCGGATGTCGACTCCCCGGGGATGACGAACTCGGTGGGCATCGGATGATCGGCTTCCAGGGCGTCGATCTCGCGCTCCAGTGCCGTCACCATCTCGGTGGTGACGAGCGTCGTCTCCGGCTTGAGCCGCTTGCGTCGATCCGCGCTGGTGGCCAGCTCGGCGCCGACGACGAACAGCTCGCGCTGCAGGCGAAGGATGAGGCGATGCAGGCGGGCCTCGATGCGATCCGTCAGGGCGCCAAAGCTGGCTCGCGCCAAGCCCAGGTCGGAGACGGCTTCATCGGTGCTGCCGTAGGCGTCGGTGCGGAGATCCGCCTTGGAGATCCGCGAGCCGCCGTAGAGGAGGCCGGTCGTCCCGGCGTCACCCTTGCGGGTGTAGATGCGCATGTGGGCTAGAAGAGGCCGGGCGGCGGCTCCCAGCGATCGGCGAGCAACGTCACCTTGACCGGCGGTCCCACGACCTCCTCGGTGCGTTGCTTGATGGTCTGGATCAGGTCCCCGGCCCACGGGCAGAACGGGGTGGTGAGGACCATCTTGATCTCGGTTGGCTCCTCGCCTGCCCCGATCTCCACGTGCTTGATCAGGTCCAGGTCCACGATGCTCATCCCGATCTCCGGATCGTAGATGTCGTAGAGGGCCGTCATCACCTCATCGACCTTGCCCAGGTTCGCGTCAATGGCCATGGGCTGAGTCTACCAGCGTGCGCGGGGGAGGCACTGAGGGCCGCCCGTCCCAGACCGCTTGCGACAACGCCGCCGCTGGCGTCGAGCGCGGGGAGGACACCCTCAGCTCACCAGATGCGGGCGTCGAACTTCGGGTGCGGCGCGGGTACCGCCGGACGAACGCGCGTGTACCCCTCGTAGATCGGCAGGCCGGCCTCGATGGCGGAGCGCAAGGCAGCGATCTCCTCCGCGGTGTCCGACTGCGAGGCGTGCGCCTCCAGCGCCGCGACCTTTCGCTCGGCGACCGGGGTGACCTCGACGCGATGCGTGGCGCCCTGCTCCTCGGGCGACAGGTCGTAGCGGTTCGGCCCCGGGCCGAAGACGGGCGATACGACGTAGACCGCGTTCGGCGCCCTGCCGACCTCCGCGAGCCGTTCGACCGCCCAGCGCACCGCGGAGCCGATGACCACGTGATCGGGGTGCCCGGTCACCCCGTGGCTCCCGAAGGTGATCACGGCATCCGGTCGGCGCGAGGCGAGCCACTCCGCGATGTCATCGACCAGCTGGGCAAATGACGCCTCGGCGAGGCCACCGTCCGCGTACCCCTCCAGGATGGTCACCTCGTCGAGCCCGATCGTCTGTGCCGCGGTCACCAGCTCCCGCTCCCGGACGTCGCCGAAGCTTCCCTCCGGTGGTCCGCCCTCCGGCATGCCGGCCTCGCCCTTCGTGGCGACCAGCAGCCGCGTCACGCGGCCCGCGTCGTGGGCCAGAGCCAACGCGCCGGCGCACCCGAAGCTCTCGTCGTCGGGGTGGGCGAATATCGCGGCCAGCCCTCCGATCAGCTCGTCCGGGCCATCGCTCACGATTGACTGCCTCCGGTTCCCTCTGTATCCGGTTCGTCGTCGCTCAGGAGCGTCCACCCCTGGCGCGCGACGGCGTCTCGCATCGTACGCAGGACCGCGAGCTTGCCACGGGTCACCTCGGCGACGAACTGCCGGGTGCCTTCCTCGTTGAGCTCAGAGCCCGGCGGCGCGGAGTCGCGCCCAACGTTCAGCCATGCCAGGTGGTATCGGTCCATGCGGCCCCAGACGCGCTCGAGCAGCTCGTCAGAGTTGATCAGCCAAAGCCGGAACAGGTTCCAGTCGGGATCGCTCAACAGCCGATCGCCCTGAGCGATCAGCTGATCGGTCAGCTCGAGGAAGCGCTTCCGGCTCATGACCGCGGCGCGACGCGCGGGGCTGTGGGCCCGGGAAGCAGGGCGGCTCACGGCGGCGAGTATATCCACCTCCTTTGGTGGACCTGGTGGCGTGGCGAGGCGCTCGGTTCCGTTCGTACTATTGCCGCCCCCATTACCCAGCCACAGACTCGGCGGTGCTCGCTCGCACCAGTAGACGAATGACCGCCGAAGGCACCGCCTTTTCTGCATTTCGGGTGGCTCGCCTGGCCACCTGGCTCGCCCTGCCACTGGTGGCCCTGGGCATCCTGCGGCTCTTCCAGCCGCTCGACCTTCCACTCGCTCCTTCGGCGTACGCCTCGTGGCTGACGACGGGAACGAGTGGGCTGCTGGCGATCGCGGGGCTCATCGCGGCGCTCCTGGCGCTCGCGCGCGGATTTCGAAGCGATGGCCTCCTGCGCGACATGCTGGAAGGCGCCGGGCTCGGTGCCCTCTCGGCGGCGGCAGGTGCCGCCGCCCTCGGCGGTCCGGCGGTTTCGGTCGCCTTTCCAACGCCGGTCATCCCGCTGGGCGTCGTGGCCGCGGCGCTGGCCCTGCTCGCGGCCGAAATCGTTCCCCCGGTGCAGGTCACCGGCCGCGGCATTCGACTCCTCTCCGCGGCGCTGATCTTCGGCTGGGTCGAGCTGGCGCCGGCGGTCGGCCTGCTTGGTCCACCGGTCCTGCTGCTGGCCCTTGCCCTCACGGCCGGTGGCGCGGCCCTGCTAGCGATTGCGGCTATCACCGCGGCGATCGGAGCTCCGGAGACACATCGGTCCGAATGGCTTGCGGGACTGGCGGCCGGCGCCCTCGCCCTTGGGCTGGCCCGCCCTGGCACTGTCGACCTGATGCCGGGGATGGTGACGATGGCCCTGGCCGCCACCGTCGCGGTGCTGACTCGGCCCCAGGGTCCCCAGGACGGAGACCAGGCGATGCGGCCGATCGCGCTTCTTTCGGCGCCGAACGGGACCGATGTGGAGGGCGTTCCACCCCAGGCAGATGAGCCACTACGACTGGCGCGCGAGCTGCGCGGGACGATCACCGAGCTGCTGGCGGCGCGTCAGACGATCGAGCTTCAGCGGGTCGAGCTGGAGCGTGCATCAGCCGTGGATTCCACCAGCGGGACCGCGACGCGTCGCGCGATCCTTGAGCGCCTGCGGATCGAGGCAGCCGAGGCTCGCCGCTACGCCCATCCCATCGCGCTGGTGCTGATCGACCTCGACGGGACGCGCGGCCTGAATCGAACGCATGGCGTCGAGATCGGGGACGAGATCCTTCGCGAGCTCGGCCTCCGCCTGCGGCTGCGCATGCGCGAAGCGGACGCCATCGGCCGGGTCTCGAGCGATACCTTCCTGGCGATCCTGCCCCACACCGACGAACGCGGCGTGACGATCTTCGCCAACGCCCTGCGTTCCCGCCTCATCGACCGACCGGTCGAGACGCGTGTGGGCCCGCTGTGGGTGACCGTCTCGATCGGCATCACCATCCACCGTCCTGGGGTCGAGATCCGCGACGACGAACTGCTGGGTCGGGCCGAGGAGGCGCTCGCCTCAGCCCGCGCAGCGGGCGGCAACCGGATTGCGTTCGATCGAGCCCACGGCCTCGCCAGGCTCGAGGAGCGCCGCCCGGAGGAGGCCCAAGAAGGCCCCCCTGAGACCGGAGGTAAGGGCGCCTAGGGGTTGGGCCCCCATCGGTCCGACCACACAAGATAGCGGACGATTGTTTTCCACAGCCCCACATCTTGTGGATAAGGGGGTGCCGAGGACGGTCTCGCGTGGTATCGTTGACCGATGCCGCCGACTTCCCCGGCCCTCTCCGCGAGGCTGATCTTTCCGACCAAGGAGATCGTCGAGGAGTTCTACCTGCCGATCATCTACACCGCCTGTCGGACGTGCTATTCCGAGCAGCTTCCGGACCAGATCTGGGACAAGGCGGTTAGCCGCCAGGTGGCCGACGAGAAGCAGCAGAACCTTGTCCGCAAGGTCATGGAGTCGGGCCATGGCTCGACCATCGAGCACGTCAACTTCACCTTCGCCGTCAGCGGCGTGACGCGGACGCTCACCCACCAGTTGGTTCGGCATCGGGCGGGGACGGCCTTCGACCAGCAGTCGCAGCGCTACGTCAGCTTCAAGGGGCGCGACAACTACACCGTCCCGGACAGCATCGCCAAGGGTGAGCTGCCTGACGAGCTGGCGGAGAGGTTCCAATCGGCGATCGACTCGTCCCTCGACCTGTACGGCCAGCTCCTCCAGGCGGAGGTGCCGGCGGAGGATGCGCGTTTCATCTTCCCGAATGCGATGCAGACGAACCTGGTGATGACGGTCAACCTGCGCCAGCTCATCCACATGTCCGGGCTCCGGCTCTGCACCATGGCGCAGTGGGAGATCCGCCAGCTCTTCAAACAGATCCGCCACGAGATCTTCCGCGTCTCGCCCTTCTTCGGGTCCTTCCTGGCTCCCAAGTGCGTGCCGCTCGGTTACTGCGACGAGATGGGCAACCGCGACGAGCATTGCCGCATCCGCCCCCACAAGGACACGGTCATGGCCGTCTGGGAGTCATACCGGTCCGGCGAGCTGGCAGAGACCAACGGGCCGGTCGTGCCGGAGACCTCGCCCTTCCGCCCCAGGCCGCGTCGCGTGCCGGTCGCTGTCGGCGCGGACTCCGCCGAGGCCGGAGCCGAGCCGATGACGCCGCTTCGCCCGGAGGAGCCGCAACCCGCACTGGGCCAGGCCGGAGGCTCGGACCGGGTCTAGCCCCTAACGACCCGGCCGCTGGTCCCCCGCCTAGTCGCTGGATGACTTACAAATTCGGCGATCCCGCCGCTCGCCCCTTCCGCGCAACATTTCAGTCGCCTACGACTGGCCTTACCCACCTAAGCGGTGCGAGTAGTCCGACTGATCACAAAGCGCGGAAGCGATCGCCATCGCTCCATGTCAACGGTGGCACTGCTCGAATGGCGCGACAGGGGGCACATCCGCGCGCTGTGAGCAGCACGACTGATCATGCAAGCCCGATCGGGAAAGCTGAATTCCGCCCCTAGTTGTCGGTGGTGATGCCGTCTCCCAGCGTGAAGCGGAGGAGCTCCTCCTCGCAGGCCTGGGCGGCACGGCTGGCCTGCGCAACCAGGAATGGCGTCATGCGTGTCGAGTCGACGATCAGCAGGGTGTGACCGCGCTCGTTGCGGTCGAGGACAATCCGATCGTCACCGTGGAAGCTGATCGCCCAGTTGGCCTGCAGCTGCACCAGCTCGGCTAGCACCACCTTCTCGCTGAAGGACCAATCGAGAAACGCGGCGTTGAGCGCGCCCACCACGTCCCGCAGCTGCAGAGTCGTGTTGCGCGGCAGCCGAGCGAGGAAATGCACGACCCGTAGGCGGGCGAACGGGTCGCCGGCCCGCGCGAGCTGCGGGGGCGCGAGATTGGGGTCGGGCATTCCCTCTGGCGGGGCTCCGACCGCCAGGCCGGCGGTGGTCATCGGCCGGATGGTAGACCGATGCACGCGCCGGCTAACCGCCGGCGCCCGGGCGTCATCGGTCTAGGTTCCAGTTCCCTGGCCGGTCTCGATGGGCGCGCCGACCAGTGAGCCGTACTCGGTCCATGAGCCGTCGTAGTTGCGGACGTTCGGATAGCGCAGAAGCTCATGCAGCACGAACCAGGTGTGGCTGGAGCGCTCGCCGATCCGGCAGTACGCGACGATCTCCTTCTCCGGGGTGATGCCCTTGCTGGAGTACAGGTCTGCAAGCTCGGCGGGCGGCTTGAAGGTGCCGTCCTCGGCGACGGCGCTCGACCACGGCACGTTGGCCGCACCGGGGATATGGCCCTTGCGCTGCGCTGCCTCCTGCGGAAGATGGGCCGGCGCCGCGAGCTCGCCACGGAACTCTTCCGGGGACCGGACGTCAACAAACGCCGTCGCGTCCTTCCCGACGGCGCCGAGCACCTGGTCGCGGTAGGCGCGCAGCTCCTCCCGGGGCGCGGCCGTGAGCTGGAGGTTACCGGCACGCTGCGACGCAGCGTCGGTGGTCAACGGCAGGCCAGAGGCTTCAACCTTCTTGCGCCCGCCATCCAGCAGCCGGACGTTCTCGAAGCCGTGGTAGCGCAGCTGCCAGAACGCCCACGCGGCGAACCAGTTGTTGTTGTCGCCGTACAGCACGACCAGCGTGTCGTCGTTGACGCCGGCCGAGCGGAGCAGCGCCTGCAGCTCGTCACGCGAGACGAGGTCACGTTTGATCGGATCGTTGAGCTGTGTCGACCAGTTGAGCGCGACGGCACCTGGGAGATGCCCGGTCTCGTACGCGCTGGTGTCGACATCGACCTCGATAAATCGGACCTTGGGGTCGTCGAGGTGGTCGCGGGCGAATTCGATGTCGACGAGCGGGGCCTTGGCGGTGTGCGTGGCGGGAGCCGTATCCACAACGGACATGGGAGGGGCAGAGAGTCCTTCGACTCGTGATCGACGGGCGCGCGGGCTGTTGCCGCGCGGGCGGATCGGACGGCTCGGTCGTCGCGCCGGCGAACGGCGAGTCGTCGGCTGAACTCCGACCGATTTAGTCGGAGTATGGGCCCGAGGGTAGATAGGAGCAAATCAGCCGGAGATCCTTGCGGGACTCCGTGCGCGAGCTCAGCTCGAGCCGCCGGCGCTCCCTTGCGCGTGCTTGGCCGCGTTGGCGTTGGCGTGGCCATTGCCATGGCCGTGACCCATGATCCAACCGATGCCGGGCGAGAGTTGCAGCGAGCTGTCTGCCTGCTCCAGCTGCTTGGCGATGGCGCCCCAGCCCATGCCTCCGTCGAACATCGCTCCGAGGTCGGTGACGCTCTTCCCGGTCGCATCGGCCCAGGCTTCGAGGCGCACCGCCCCGCCGACGCCGTACTTCACCGCCAGGGTCTTGAGCTCGTCCGCGCTGGCGGTGATGCCGGCGCTCTTCAGCAGGTCGACCAACCGTGCGGCGTGCGCATCGCTGAGCTGCGCGCCTGTTCCGGAATCGCCGGTGTCGGCATTGGTGTGTGGTGATTCCGGCGCCTCGGACTCGGGAGCCTCGGACTCGGGAGTCTCGGACTCGGGCGCATCCGATTCGGGTGCCTCCGATTCGGGCGCCTCGCTCTCATCGTTCTTCTCGCCTTCGGAATCAGACGGCTGGTTGGATGCCGCCTGGGGGGAGAGATGGCGATCGAGGCTCGTTCGGGTGGCAAACGCGGTTCCGGCGATGAGCAGCAGCAGCGCCAGGACCGCGACGACGGTACGCAGGCTTCGCATGAGGCCAGTTGTAACCCACTCAGACGCTCCTGAACAGCACTTCGGTGCCCCACTGCAACGGACCATCCCGGTAGTACTCTCGGCCACTGGAGTCGGGCATCGGCTGCCTGTAGCGTTCCGCCCACAAACCGCGCGCTGCCTCGCGGTTTGCTGTGTAGGAGGCTTCCTTGACCTTCTGGAACTGGCGCCGCGGCACCAGCGCGGGAGTGGCCAGCGGCTCGGCCGCGGCCATCGCATACATGCCCGAGCTCGCACCCATCGAGCTATACACGGCCGAGACGCGGATCGTCGGCTGGATCGAGGCGAACGGGCTGCGGGTGACCGACCTCCTCAACGCACACGACGAGCTCCGGCTGTGGCGACCGAGCCCAGGCCCTCTGGATGGAGCACTCACCGAGGCCGCCAACGGCGTGGAGCCGGACCCGGCGGATGCCGCCCGGGGCCCCGGCGAATGGCAGACCCTCGCCACCGACCAGGTGATCCTGGCCATGCCGCCCGAGTGGCGTGCGAGCCGCCAGCTGCGCCTTCATCGACGCCTGCGGCGTGCGGCCCTCACTGCTGGTCCCTTCAACGTGACCGGGAACATGCACCTGCATCCCGGCGTGGATATCGGTCCCTATCTGCTGGCTCGCGGACCGCGCTGGATGCCGATGACCGAGGCCTACCTCCTCCACACCGGCGAGCCGCCCTTCGAGCACGTGGTCAGCGTGGTGATCGTCAACACCGCGCACATCACCCAGATGATGCCGCTGGTCACGCTCGCCTAGACCTGGACCGATGGCGCCTGCGAGCGCCTGACCGACTCCGCAAGGGCGCCGCCGATGAGGCGGCGCCGCCACGTTGCGGCGGACCATAATCGGGCGCATGCCCGTCCTCCGCTCGGCGGTCGATCCTGCGTCAGACGCGTTCCGCGCGAACGCCGAAGCGATGAGCGGGTTGGTCAACGAGGTGCGCGCGCGTACGGGCGCGCTGGTCGGTCGCGGCGCGGCCGGGGACGACGCGAGCATCGCCCGCCACCGCGAACGCGGCAAGCTGCCGGTCCGGGAGCGCATCGAGCGGCTCATCGACCCCGGGAGTGGGTTCCTGGAGCTGTCGCCGTTGGCGGCCAACGGCCTGTACGACGGCGAGGCGCCAGGCGCCGGCATCGTCACCGGGATCGCCATGATCGAGGGCATCGAGTGCCTGGTCGTCGCAAACGACGCGACCGTCAAGGGCGGCACGTACTTCCCGATGACCGTCAAGAAGCACGTACGCGCCCAGGAGATCGCGCTCGAGAATCGGCTTCCGTGCCTCTACCTGGTCGACTCGGGAGGCGCGTTCCTGCCGCTCCAGGACGAGGTCTTCCCCGACCGCGAGCATTTCGGCCGGATCTTCTTCAACCAGGCTCAGCTCTCCTCGCGCGGGATTCCGCAGATCGCCCTGGTGATGGGCAGCTCGACGGCCGGCGGGGCCTACGTGCCGGCGATGTCCGACGAGACGGTGATCGTGCGTCGCACGGGCACCATCTTCCTGGGCGGGCCGCCGCTGGTAAAAGCGGCGACTGGGGAGGAGGTGAGCGCCGAGGAGCTGGGTGGGGCGGACCTGCACACGGCAACCAGCGGCGTCGCCGACCATTTCGCGCTGGACGACGAGCACGCGCTGGCCATCGGCCGCTCGATCGTGCGCAACCTGGCCTGGCGCAAGCCAGATCCGCCGTGGCGGGTTGCAGATCCTGCGCCGCCATCGGTCAATCCTGCTGACCTGTATGGCGCCATTCCCGCCGACACCCGCCACTCCTACGACGTGCGCGAGGTCATCGCCCGGCTGGTCGATGGCAGTGACTTCCACGAGTTCAAGGAGCGCTACGGAGAGACGCTGGTGACCGGCTTTGGCCGGATCGAGGGCTATCCGGTCGGCATCCTGGCCAACAACGGGATCCTCTTCTCGAGCTCGTCGCTGAAGGGCGCGCACTTCGTGGAGCTCGCCAGCCAGCGGCGCATTCCGCTCGTCTTCCTGCAGAACATCACCGGATTCATGGTCGGGCGCGAGTACGAGGCCGGCGGCATCGCCAAGGATGGCGCGAAGCTCGTCACCGCGGTCGCGACCACCGCGGTGCCCAAGTTCACCGTGATCATTGGTGGCTCGTTCGGCGCGGGCAACTACGGCATGGCCGGCCGCGCGTACGGGCCACGCCAGCTCTGGATGTGGCCCAACGCGCGGATCAGCGTGATGGGCGGGCAACAGGCGGCCCGCGTGCTCTCGACGGTGGGGGGCCCATTCGAGACCGATGCGGCGCGAGACGCCTTCGAGGCGCCGATCCTGGCCGAATACGAGCGGCAGGGGTCGCCCTACTACTCCACCGCGAGGCTGTGGGACGACGGAGTGATCGACCCGCTCGATACGCGGCGCGTGCTGGCCATGGGGATCAGCGCCGCGATGAACGCCCCGATCGAGGCGACACGCTTCGGCGTCTTCCGCATGTGACGGGTGTCCTCGGGCATGGCACGCGCCATGCGGGCTCGAGAACCGTGATTTCTGAGGAGGTCTGCCGATGATCGCGCTCGGCGTGGTGCTGGTGATCATCGGGGTGGGATCGTTCGTGTTGCCGATGTTCGGCTATCCGATCGCGGTGTTCGACGGCTACCAGCCGTGGGTGGGCATCATCATCGCGGCGGTTGGACTGATCACCGTGCTCTTCGGCGCGCGGCGCCGGATCGCCACCCCCAGCGTCATCGATACGGCGGACTAAGGGCGCGGCGTGGTGGCGGACTAGGGCGCCACCACCACCGGGGCGGCCACCGGCTCGACGTCGATCCGCAGTCCCAGCGCTTGGAGCGAGCGCGGCGTCTCGACCTGCGCTCCGAGGGTGACCGCCGCCGGGGACTCCATCTCGCGGTTCGGGACGAGCCGGATCACGTGCCGTCCCACGTTGCACACCGCGAGGTCGAGCACGGCCCAGAACTCGAGCCCGAGCTCGCGGAGGTAGCGGGCCGCAAGGTCCTGTGGGTCCGGCGTCGCGACGTCGACGCGGGCGAGCACGACGGGCGAGCCGATTGGATGCACGTACGACCGCCGCTCGGCCAGGGCCGTCGGCCCCCACTCCGACCCGGTGTACGCGTGGCGGATGAGGAAGGGCACGCCGTCGAGCCCGAGCGATCCCGGGAAGGCAGTCCACCACTCGACCATCTCGCCATCGGGGCGCATCCGCGATCCACGCTGCACGGGGCCGAGCGAGCTGCCATTGGCCTGCAGCTCCGCGACCGTCGTCTCGAGGTGATCGTCGACCAGAGCAAGAGCCGCCAGACCGGCCCCTCGCTCATCGAGCGTGCGAAGAACCGCTGCTCCCAACGGCTGCGCCGTCGCCGCCTCCCGGTCCTCCACGGCCATCAGCTCCAGGTAGGAGCCATCGGCCAGGAAAGCGATCCGGTTCACTGTTCCCGCACCTGGGTGGCGGCCGCCGCCGGTGACGGCCAGGCCGATCCCCTGCTCGAGCTCCTGGGCGGCGGTGTCGAGGTCAGGGACGGCGATGACCAGATGGTCGATGCCGGTGACCATGGCCCGATCCTAGCACCCGGGGTCGGCGCGCCATCCGGTAGGCTCGTGGCATGACGCAGCGACGCGACGAGCCGGGCATCGATCGCCCGGCTCCTGGCTCCCACGACCCTTCGACGCCAACCGGTTCGCTGGAGACCAGCTCCGCAAACCTATTCGAGGTGATGGTCGCGGCCAGGGAGGCGCAGGAACGCCGGGGCGGAGACGCGGGGCGCCTGCACGCCTTCTACCGAACCCTGATGAGCGGCACCGTCCTCCTCCCCGTGCCCCCCGACCACGGAGTGGAGGCAAGAGAGGCGTTGGCCTCCGCCGTGGATGAAGACCAGGAGGTCGAGATCAGCGTCATGCTGGCGCGCGATGCCGCTGGTCAGCCCGTGAACGTCCTGTTCGGCTCCATCGGGGCCCTCGCGGCCTGGTCACCCCAGGGCACGGCCAACTTGCCGCTCCCGGCGCGTATCGCCTTCGCGAACCTCGCGGCCAACGGCCTCCCGGCGATCCTGGATCCGGCCGGGCCGCTCCCCTATCAGTTCGAAGCCGAAGAAGTCGCCGCCCTGGCGGCGGGCCAGGTCCCGCAGACCGGCGCGCCACTCTTCGAACCGTCGATCCGCAGCTCGTTGCGATTGCGGCTTGCGGGTCCTGACTCGGTGGCGTTGGAAGGGCGCATCGCCGATGCATTGCGCGGCGGACCGGTGGACGAGGCCTACCTCGTCGAATCGGAGGCCGATGACGGCGTGCATCTTCTGCTCGGCCTGGTCGGTGACGAAGGCGCGTCCGCGACCGTGGATGTCCCGGCCGGGACCGATCTGGTCTGGCTGGAGGAGCCGCTGTTGTCGAGCGTGCGTCGCGTTGCGCGGCCGTTCTATCGCCGCGGACGCGGATGACCCCTTACGGCCTTCGGGTCGAGCGGAGCGGGGCACGAGGGACGGTCGCGCGGGTCGTACTGGCGCGTCCCGATGTCCGCAACGCGTTCAACGCCGAGCTCATCGCCGCGCTCACCGATACGTTCGGGAGCCTGGCGGACGAGCCGCCATCCCGACTGCGCGCCGTGGTCCTCGCCGGGGACGGTCCGGTCTTCTGCGCCGGCGCCGACATCGGCTGGCAGCGCGCGGCGAGGAGCCTGTCGCTCGAGGACAACGAGGCGGATGCCGGACGGCTGCACGACATGCTGCTCGCCGTCGACCGCTGCCCGGTACCCGTCGTGGCGCGGGTGCACGGAGCCGCGCTGGGCGGCGGGATGGGCCTCTGTGCCGCCGCCGACCTCGTGCTGGCTGTCGCCGGAACGCGATTCGGGTTCACCGAAACCAAGCTCGGGATCCTGCCGGCGGTCATCGCGCCGTTCGTCCTGGCCAGGATCGGTGAGGGCCAGGCCAGGGCGGTCATCCCACCTGGCGAACGGTTCGACGCGGACCGCGCGATGTCCATGGGGCTGGTCCACGTGGTGGTGCCGGACGAGGCCGCCTTGGACGCGCGGCTCGACGCTGCCATTGCCGAGATCCTGTCGGCGGGACCCACGGCCGCGCGGGCCGCCAAGGCGCTCATCCGCGACCTTCGTGGCCGCCCGGCCGACGCGGCTCGCGAGCAGGTCGTGAGTGTGGCCGCCCGACAACGAGTCTCCCCCGAGGGACAGGAAGGCCTGAGCGCCTTCCTCGAGAAACGCGCCCCCATCTGGCCCGATGACCGCGAGTAACGCCGAGGTTCTTGCGACAATCGCGACGTGACCGATGAGCTGACGCCGAGGCAGGTCGCCGAAGCGCTCGGCGTGACGCCGCGTACCGTCCAGCGCTGGATCGCGACCGGCCGTCTCGCGGCCACCCGGGTTGGGGGCCGCCAGCGCGTGTCGCGTTCGTCGCTCGCCGCCGTCGCGGGCGGGGAGACACCGGTCCAGAGTGGTGGGCCGGCGGCTCGTCGCCTCGGCACGCTGCTGATCGCCAACCGCGGCGAAGTTGTCGGTCGCGTCGCACGGACGGCGCGGGGGCTCGGGGTCCGAACCGTGGGCGTTGAGGCACCGGACGACCTGCCACCACGGGGCGTGGACGCGACGGTGCCGGTCCCTTCCTACCTTGACGGCGACGCGCTGATCGAGGCCGCGCGGGCCGCCGGCGCGGATGCGGTGCATCCGGGCTACGGGTTCCTTGCCGAGGATCCCGCGTTCGCGGAAGCCGTGGACCGCGCGGGGCTCATCTGGGTCGGACCGCCCGCAAAGGCGATGGCGGCGATGGCCGACAAGGGAGCCGCTCGGCGGCGGGCGGCGGCCCTCGGGATCCCTGTGGTGCCCGGCTACGACGGTGACTTGCAGGACGATGCAATCCTCGCGGCTGAGGCGGCACACATCGGCTACCCGCTGCTCGTCAAACCCAGGGCGGGTGGCGGGGG
>VBKA01000148.1 GCA_005879815.1 Chloroflexota bacterium | reverse complement strand
CGCGACGTCGGCCTGGGAGGAGACCACCAAGCGAGGAGCCCGATCGGCCCTAGAGCCCACCGAGATGCGAGGCGACAAGGGGGTCCTGCGGCAGTCGGCGATCCACACCTACGGCGAGGTGATCCACTCGTTCGTCGATCGCCGCGACTACCACGGCACGTTCGCGCCGGGCTACCACAAGGTCCGCCGTCCGGCGGCCGCTGCCAGCGGCCAGACGCTGCTCGAGGTCGATCACTGCGTGGGGAACGTCGAGCTGGGAGACATGAACCGCTTCGTCGACTTCTACCGCGACGTCCTGGGCTTCGCCCAGCTCATCCACTACGACGACAAGGTGATCCACACCGAGTATTCAGCCCTGATGAGCAAGGTGATGACCAACGGGAACGGCCGCATCAAGTTCCCGATCAACGAACCGGCCTCGGGGAAGAAGAAGAGCCAGATCCAGGAATTCCTGGACTACTACCTCGACGAGGGCACGCAGCACATCGCGCTGCGCACGACCGACATCGTCGGCACCGTCCGAGCGTTGCGCGAGCGCGGGGTCGAGTTCCTGGGGCTGCCGCACGAGTACTACCTCGCCCTGCCCGAGCGGGTTGGCGACGTGGGTGTGCCGATGTCGACGCTCGAGGGGCTCGGGATCGAGGCCGACCGCGACGAGGAGGGCTACCTCCTCCAGATCTTCACCAAGCCGGTGCAGGATCGGCCGACCTTCTTCTTCGAGATCATCGAGCGCCACGGTTCACGTGGGTTCGGCGTCGGCAACTTCAAGGCGCTCTTCGAGGCGATCGAGCGGGAGCAGGCCAAGCGCGGCAACCTTTAGGCCGCGGTCAGGGCGAAGACCTCGCGGTCGCCGGCAATTCCCTTGAGGCTGTGGAAGCCTCGCGATTCGAACTGCAGGCCCGAGCCGGCCAGTAGCTCGTGGGTGGTGCTGGAGACGAACACCTCATCGGTGCCGGCAATGGCCATGACCCGCGCCGCAGTGTGGACGGCGAGACCGCGCACGCCGCCGGGAACCACCTCCACCTCTCCGGTGTGGAGGCCGGCACGGATCGATAGTCCCAGCTCGTGGGACGCTTGTACCATCGACTCCGCACAGCTGACGCCGCGCGCAGAGCCGTCGAAGACCGCCAGGATCCCATCTCCGGTGTTGCCGACCTCGCGTCCGCGGAATCGATCCAGCTCCGTCTGCATCCGCTCTCGATGACGCGAGAGCAGGTCGCGCCACGCCTTGTCTCCGATGCGCTCCAGGGTGGCGGTCGACTCCACGATGTCGGTGAACAGGAGCGTGACCAGGATCCGCTCGCCTGTCCCCGCCGCCGGTCTTGCGTAGGCGCGCGCGCCAGCGAAGTCGAGCGCCACCCAGGCTTCATCGCCGGAGGTCCAGGCATCGTGCCCGGGTGGGATCTCGTAGACCTCGTTCGGACCGATGTCGAGCTCCGAGCCGTCCTCCAGCTCGACGTGGAGAACTCCGGAGAGGGCGAGCCCCATGTGGTGGTACGGGCAGCGGTCCGTGCCTACCGTGGGGCGGACGTCCACTGACCACTTCCATCCAGGCTCCATGACCATCCGCCCCACGACGATGTCGTCGAGCTGGAAGATTTCGGTCTGTCCTCTCGCAAGGTACGGACGGACCTCATCGGGATGATCGAGCTTCTTGCGCTGGAGTCGGGGCATGGCGGCCGCCATTCTGCCACGACCGCCGGCCTGCCCCGGACGCCCGGGAGGCTAGACTCAAACCTCGTGAAGATCGCGCATGTTCGCGAGCGCAACGCGCCCGCCGGAACGCCCTGGCGTCTCGCCGTCGCCCGAGATGCGGGGGCCGGGCGGTGGCTCGATCTGGAGGAGGCGCGCCAGGGGCTCGTCGTCGAGGATCCGCACCGGGCGCACAACTCGGCGCTCTTCCGGCAGCCGGTGACGACGCTCGACGATCACCTGGCTCGTGGCATGCGCGTAGAGGCGCTCGCAGAGATCGTCGAGGGCTACGCGGCGGCCGACGACGATGACGAGGCGATCCTGCCCGTCACCGACCTGCGCTTCGGCCCACCCATCCTGCAGCCGCCAAGCCTTCGCGACTTCTACGCATTCGAACGTCATGTAAAGACGATCTGGCAGCGACGCGGCGCCACCGTTCCGGAGGCCTGGTACCGGCTGCCGATCTTCTACTTCGGCAACGTCAGCGAGGTCCGTGGACCAGGCGACCCGGTCTGGGCGCCGCGAGGGAGCGAGGAGCTCGACTACGAGCTCGAGGTCGGGGCGCTGGTCGACACCCCGGCCATCGACCTGGAACCCGACCGCGCCGACGAGGCGATCGGTGGCTACCTGATCCTCAACGACTGGTCGGCGCGCGACCTGCAGCGAGACGAGACGACGGTGCGCTTGGGTCCTGCCAAGGGCAAGGACTTCGCCACAACCATCGGTCCATGGCTGGTGACGCCCGGCGAACTTGCAGATGCCCGCGCCGGCGAGGCGTACGCCCTCCAGATGACCGCCCACGTGAACGGGCTGGAGACGAGCCACGGGGCGTGGTCGAGCGCGCAGTTCTCCTTTGGGGAGATGCTGGCGCGTGCCAGTGCCGACGTGCACCTGCGAGCCGGTGACCTGATCGGCTCGGGGACGGTCGGCAGCGGATGCCTCCTGGAGGTGAAGGACGAGGTCCTCAAGCGCTACCTGCAGCCTGGCGACACCGTGACACTGGCGATCGAGCGGCTCGGGACGCTGACCACGCCCATCGTCGACCGGCCGTCCGACGGCACGGAACACGGCTCGAGGCCCTCGTGAGCGAGCAGCAGGGCGCGCTCGCTCGCCTGCGGGCGGTCCAGCGCCGCCTCGAGGAGCACGCGGCTGCCGGGCTGCCGCCAGGGCTGACCGATCCAGACCCCGAAGGAACGGAGCGTTGGGAGGCCGGGCAGGTCTGGGCTCACCTGGCCGAGTTCCCGGCGTACTGGCTCGGGCAGATCCGGCATATCCTCGAGCGCCGGACATCAGGCGAGCCCGAGCCAATCGCCTTCGGAAGGACCAAGACGGACCCGGGCCGGATCGCAGCCATCGAGCGCGACCGCCATGACGACCCTGCGGCGCTCCTGCAGCGCGTGACCGACGGCATCAGGGCTACCGCGACGCAGCTCGACGCGCTGCCAGCTGACGCGTGGGGGGCGCGCGGTCTGCATCCGACGCGCGGCGTCATGAGGCCAGCGCAGATCCTGGAGCGCTTCATCGTCGCGCATCTCGAGGAGCACGCCGACCAGCTTGACCAGCTCCGTGGCGGCTGAGGACGGTCATCGGTCCATGGCCGACCCCGACGGCCTGGTCACGCTGGAGCGGATCCGCGCCGCGGCGGACCGCATCCGCGGCGTGGCGCTGCGCACGCCTCTCGTCTCCTGGGATGAGTCGACGTGGCTCAAGCCGGAGAACATCCAGCCGGTCGGCGCATTCAAGATCCGCGGCGCGCACGCCAAGATCACCGCGCTGAGCGATGCCGAGCGGCGCGCAGGCGTCATCACCTACTCGTCGGGAAACCACGCCCAGGCCGTCGCACGCTCGGCGCGACTGCTCGGCGTGCGGGCAGTGATCGTGATGCCCGACAACGCGCCGTCGGTGAAGCTGGCCGGCGTGGCGCGCGACGGAGCCGAGATCGTGCGCTGCGGCCCAGGCTCCGATGAGCGGCGGACGGTAGCCGAGCGCCTGGCGGCCGAGCACGGCTATGCGATGGTCCCGCCCTTCGATGACGCGGAGATCATCGCCGGGCAGGGGACCGCGGGACTGGAGATCGCCGAGGACCTGCCGGAGGTGACGAGCGTCATCGTGCCCGTGGGCGGTGGAGGCCTGATCTCAGGCGTGGCCGCTGCCGTCAAGGCTATGGCTCCGGGTGCCCGCGTGATCGGCGTGGAGCCCGATGCGGCGGCGGATGCGCGCGATTCGCTGGCGGCCGGGGAGATCGTCAGCTGGCTGGCCCAGCAGACCGGCCGCACCATCGCCGATGGCCTCCGCGTCAGTGCGGTCGGCAGGCTGCCCTTCGCCCACCTGCAGGCATTCGTCGACGAGATCGTGACGGTCAGCGACGATGAGATGCGCGAGGCGATGGTGCAGCTCGCCACCCGGGCCCGCCTCGTGGCCGAGCCATCCGGTGCTGCGGCAATGGCCGCTCACCTGACCGGGCGCGTCGCCCGACCACCCGGAGATGAGGCTCGAGTGGTCCTCATCTCGGGAGGCAACGTGGATCCGAGCATGCTCGCCGAGCTCCTGTCGGCGAGCTAGGCGCCGAACCCGGAGAGGAAGCGCACCGCATTGGCGCCAATGGCGTCGACGGCGTAGCCGCCCTCCTGGAGGAGCACCGTCGGCCGGTTCAGGGCGGCAATCATGGAGCCGATGAGCGCGTAGTCATCGGTCGTGAGGGCAAGGTCAGCGATGGGGTCGCGCTGGATGGCTGCGATCCGGCCCGGGAGTCGGTGATGGTCGCGCAGGCCTCATCCAGGGCCGCCGAATAGGCATCGACCCGCGTGCCGGGCGGCAGCGGGAAGTTGCGGTTGAACCCCTGGCCCGGTCCGCCTCCAGTCTCGTCGGCGTGGCCGGAGAAGTAAGGAAAGGCCCGCGCCGGGTCGGCGTGGAGCGAGACGTAGAGCACGTCGCCGCGCTCCCAGAAGATCTGCTGCGTGCCGTTGCCATGGTGGTAGTCGACGTCCAGGATCGCCACGCGGGTGGCGCCCGCGCCGGCGAGGTGCTCGGCCACGATCGCGGCATTGTTGAAGAAGCAGTACCCGCCGTACATCGCCTGTGCCGCGTGATGACCGGGCGGCCGGCAGAGACCGTAGGCCAGGGATTCGCCGTCGAGCACGATGTCCGCGGCGGTCAGCGCCACGTCGACTGCGGCCCGTGCCGCCGCGTAGGTGCCCGCCACGATCGGCGTCGCGGTGTCGAGGCAGTGGGCACCGAGCCGCGCCGGCCTCGCGGTCCGTGTCCCGTCGTATCCGCCAGCCGCCATGGGGCCCACCAGGAAGGTGTCCGGGATGAG
>VBKA01000151.1 GCA_005879815.1 Chloroflexota bacterium | reverse complement strand
GGGCTTGGTTCGGTGGCTCCGTCGTGGATCTTGACCGTTCCGTTGTTGCCTGGAGCGTCGTTGGCCTGGACACCGGCTACGCCTACCGTCGCCAGAAGCGCGGCGGTGGCCAGGACGGTGACGATCCGTTTCATTGCATCCACTCCCTGGGTGCTGGGTTCAAGCGGGTCGAAGGATGCAGATGAGGTACCCGACCCGATACGTCACGCGTTATTCGAAGCGAAATGTGACGCGCACGGCCTATCTGGTAATGCCGATGTAATGGCCCACGTGAGCCGGACGACGATGCTCGTGGCGAACTCTGGGTCGGGTCCGCACCGCGCCGAAGCCGCTCCCGATCTCGTGGGACACGACCAATTCGGGTCGCCGTTGATGGGAACACCTATCACGACATCCGGCTCATGCTGGGTCGCGTCCGCGATGCCGGCCTGGTAGGCGCGGACTGGCGTGATCAATGGGCGGCCGTCAGCGGTCCAAACGTTACCCGCCGCCTGACCACAGCCGGACGTCGCCCGGGGAGTCGGCGAAAAGTCGAGAGGGCCGTGTGGGATTCGAACCCACGACACGAGGATTAAAAGTCCCCTGCTCTGCCACTGAGCTAACGGCCCGCCGAATTCTGCCTTCAGCTCCCTCGAGCGGTTCTGAAACAACGAACTCTAAAGGGTCACAAGGTAGGGAGCCGGATGCGCTCCGAACTGCGGTTGACTTCAGCGAGGCTGACGCTCGAGGAATCGTCCGCCGCCAGCCCGTCGGAAGGCGGCTGTGAACGCTTCCAAAGCGGGCCTCGCATGGTAGATTCGCGACCCCGACCACGAATGCATGAGAGGGCAAGGCGTGCGCCATATCCTGCTCTGGATGGCCCGCAACGGGTGGCTCAAGGAACACCTTCCGCGGCTGCCGTTCGCCCGCCGCGCGGTCCGCCGCTTCATGCCCGGTGAGACCGCCGAGGAGGCGCTGGCCGCGGCCGAGCCCTTCCGGACACACGGCATCGGTCTGCTCTTCACGCGCCTCGGTGAGAACCTCTCGGATCTCAGCCAAGCGCAGGCCATCGCGGACCACTACCACGGCCTGATCGACGAGATCGCATCACGCGGCCTGGACGGCGAGATCAGCGTAAAGCTCACCCAGCTGGGGCTGGATCTGGACCCGGATGCCACCCTCGCCCACGGCGCAGCCCTCAGCGAGCACGCGGCACGCAGCGGCAAGACGTTCTGGATCGACATGGAGGGCAGCGCCTACACCGAAGCAACGGTCGCCATGTACGAGCGGCTCAAGGCCGAGCACGCCAACGTGGGCCTCTGCCTGCAGGCCTACCTGCGCCGCACGCCCGCCGACCTCCATCGGCTGCTGCCGCTCCATCCCGCCATCCGCCTCGTCAAGGGGGCCTACGACGAGCACGCCGCGGTCGCGTTCCGGAAGCGGAGCGAGGTCGATGGCGCCTACCAGTCGCTGGCGGTCCTGATGCTTCCGCAGGCGGCTGCCGGCGAGCTGCGCCTGGGCCTCGGGACGCATGACCTGGCGCTCGTCGATCGCATCGCCGAGTACGCCACCACCGCCGGCTTCCCGAAGACCTGCTTCGAGGTCCAGATGCTCTACGGCATCCGCGCTCGCGACCAGGTGCGTCTGGCGACGTCGGGCTACCGGGTGCGGGACCTGATCTCCTACGGCGAGGCGTGGTACGCGTGGTACCTGCGCCGCCTGGCGGAGCGGCCGGCCAACGTGGCGTTCGCGCTGCGCCAGCTCTTCGGCTGAGCGACCGGGGTCCAGGTTCCGGCATGCGGGTCCTGCTGATCGGTGTCGGCACGGTGGGCGAGGCGATCGCGCGCATGGCCTCCGCGCGTGACTGGTGCGAGGCGCTGGTGCTCGCCGACTACGACCTGGCCCGTGCACGTTCGCTCGAAGCCGAGATCGGGGACCCTACCCGCATCGCGGTCGAGAAGATCGACGCGCGCGACGCCGGCGCGGTAGCCGAGCTCGCCGGACGCCACCGGGTCGACCTGGTCATGAACGCGGTCGATCCACGCTTCGTGATGCCCATCTTCGAGGGCGCCCTCGCGGCGCGCGTCGGCTACGTGGACATGGCCAACAGCCTGTCCCGTCCGCACCCCGAGGATCCGTTCCGCCAAACCGGCGTCAAGCTCGGCGACGAGCAGTTCGCCCGCGACGCGGACTGGCGTGGCGCCGGACGCCTGGCGCTGCTCGGCATCGGCATGGATCCAGGACTGACCGATGTCTTCGCCGCCCACGCCGCCAAGAACCTCTTCGACGAGGTCGACGAGGTCCACGTCCGCGACGGCGGCGACCTCCGGATAGAGGGCTACGCCTTCGCGCCGGTCTTCTCGATCTGGACCACCATCGAGGAGTGCCTGAACCCTCCGGTCATCTGGGACGGGGAGCGTGAGCGGTGGTTCACCACCGAGCCCTTCAGCGCGCGAGAGGAGTTCCCCTTCCCGGAGGGGATCGGACCGGTCGAGTGCGTCAACGTCGAGCACGAGGAGGTGCTGCTCGTCCCCCGCCAGATCAAGGCCCGCCGCGTCACCTTCAAGTACGCGCTGGGATCGGATTTCATCGACAAGCTGCGCACCATCCACGCCCTGGGCCTCGACCGCACAGACCCGGTCGACGTGAAGGGCGTCAGGGTCAGCCCGCGCGATGTGCTGGCGGCCATCACGCCGGACCCCATCAGCCTCGGCGACCGCATGGTTGGGCGGGCGATCGTGGGAACCTGGGTCATCGGGCGCAAGGACGGCCGGCCGCGCGAGGTCTTTCTGTACCAGATGGCCGACGCCCAGGAGACCCTGCGGACTACCCGCTCGCAGGTGGTCGGTTGGCAGACCGGATTCAACCCGGTGATCGCCATGGAGCTGCTGGCGAGCGGCGCCTGGTCGGGGAGCGGCGTGCTCGGCCCGGAAGCCTTCGACCCGGACCCATACCTCGCGCTGCTGGACCGCTATGGCATCCATCACGCGATGGTCGAGATGGAGCCCGGGGCGCATCGGCCCACCTGACGGCTGGCTGGGCGGATCCCGCCGCCCGACCTATGCTTTCCGCGGAGGTACTGGCAGATGAATGTCGACGAGATGATCCGCGGGACCCAGGATGCGATGACCGTCAAGCGCGTGTACGGCGACCCAATCGAGAAGGACGGCCTGACCGTCATCCCAGCCGCCAAGGTGACCGGTGGGGGTGGGGGTGGCGGTGATGCCGAGAACAACGCCGGCGGTGGCTTTGGGCTCCGCGCGCGGCCGGTTGGCGCCTACGTGATCAAGGATGGCAAAGTCAGCTGGGAGCCGGCCCTGGACCTCAATCGCGTGATCCTGGGCGCCCAGGTCGTGGCCATCTTCTTCTTCCTGGTCCTGCGCGCCGCCTTCAAGCGCCGCAAGTAGCCCGGCGGGCGGTGAAGAGCGCCGGGGTTTGACCGATGCTCCGGCGGTGACTACCATCTCCGCCGCGGGGTGGAGCAGCGGTAGCTCGTCGGGCTCATAACCCGAAGGTCGTCGGTTCGAATCCGTCCCCCGCAACCAAGCATTCCCGTTCGGAACCCGCCTCCCGCCAGGCGGGTTTCGTCTTGTCCGGGGCGGCTTGGCCTAGAAGCCGATCGTCTTGCGCAGGATCGGGACGCGGGCGATCAGCGCGCAGGCCGCGAAGGACAGGACCGTCACCACGACCCAGAGCAGCAGCGTCAGCGGCAGGTTCTGATTCACCACGTCGAACGCGAAGGGCGCTGACTTCCACGCCACGTTCAGCAGGAAGACGTGAAGGATGAACACGCCCAGGGACAGCTCACCGAGGTGACGCGCAACCGCGCCCAGCGGCGGTCTCGCGGCCGGGCTGGAGGAGCTGATGAAGCTGCGAGAGATCACGAAGATGGCCACTGCCGTCAGTGCCACGGGCAGCCCCTGGTAGCCGCCGCCCGCCACCACGGCCAGCATCGGGTTCTGCGCGCCAACCGCGTATTGCCACACCACCAGGAACTCCGCGACCCCGAATAGACCGATGGCGCCCAGCAGGGCGCCTCTTCGCAGCACCAGGTCGCGGAGCGCGAATCCCAGGACGAAGTAGCCGATGTACGGGAGGAACAGCGTCAGCGCCGCCGGCTGCCAGATCACGGTACGGGCGCCGGCGATCCCCAGGATCTGGGCGCCGGCCCACACGGCCCACGTCCATCCGACGCATGCCCCACCAATGACCAGCAGCTCGTTGCGGGTCCGCCCCGCGAGGGCAGGGCGCAGCAACGGCGTGATCAGGTACAGGCCCAGGATGATCCAGAAGAAGTAGAGATGCACGAAGACCTGGGCGTGGAGCAGGTCGCGGACGATCTGGGGGATGGTCAGCTGCTCTCCAAACATGAGCCATCGGACGAGCAGGTAGCCCACGTGAGCCACCACCAGCGGGATGGCGATCCGCTGCAGTCGGCGGGCGTAGAAGGCCCGGGCCCCTTCGCCGGGGCGCGGCGCCAGCAACCGCCGCTGACCATGATGAACACCGGGACCGCCCATGACGAGCCGAGATCGAGGGCCGTGGCCACCCACCACGTGCCCGAGCCTCGGATGGCCTGATTGCCGACAATCGCCGAGCAGCTGTGAATGAGCACCACGGCGCTCATGGCGGCCACGCGGAGGTAGGAGGCAAAGGCGAGGTCGCGGCCCACGTCCCGGTCGGTCGGCCGTGCATCCGCGCCAGTCGTATCGGGTTCGCGCGGGAGATCGCGGGCGGGCATCGGTCTCCCGGGTGCGGGGTCCGGCGACTCTATCAGCCGCCGGCGTCCATCGTCGACCAGCCTGGCGTACGGGCGTTTGACCGATGGCGTCCGGTAGAATGCCGCCAGGTGGCGCAGGAACTCGACGGCCGGTCTGCCGAGCCTCGCGGCACGGACTTCCCGTCTCCTATCCGACGCATGACAGCGCCCGGAGGCTCGATCCCGCAGAGATGACCAGGAAGCTGCGTCCATACGATCAGCCGCCCAGACGCAAGCGCACCCTGATCCCCAGCGCGCCGGACAGCGCGGCGGGTCTCTTCCTGGTGGTAGCCATCCTGTGGCTGCTGGCCGCGGCGGGCCTCGGGATCCTGGCGGTGGGCACCCGGCTCTTCCCTGATCTGCTCAAGGTCTCGTTCAGCGTGCCGCTCGGGTCGGGGATCGAGGTCGATATCACCCGCACGACCATCGATCCCGCCTTCGTCGACGCGCTTGTCTTCGGCTGGCTGACGAACGCGGCTTTCGCGGCCATCTTCTTCGTGACGCCCCGCCTCACTGGCACACGCCTCAAGAGTGATGCGGTCGCCAACATGGGACTTGCCGCATGGAACCTCGCGTTGGCGGCGGGGATCACGCTGCTGTACGTCAAGGGCGCCTCCGGCCTCGGGAGCCTGGCCGAGTTTCCGCTGCCGGTGAAGGGCCTGGCCGTGCTCGGCCTGGTGGCGGTCAATGGTGCGTTCTGGAGGACGATGCTGCCCATCCGCGAGCTCCCGTACGTCAGCTTTCTCTATTTCGGGATCAGTCTGCTGGCGCTGCTCGGTCTCTTCGCGCTGTCGGCGATCCCCGGTGTCATCAGCCTGGGGTCCACGAACGACCAGCTGCTGTGGGCATTTACCGCGCGCGGCATCGTCACCTACTGGGTGCTCGGTTCGACGCTGGGCGCGCTGTACTACGTCATCCCGCGCGTCACCCGCAACCCGCTCTATTCGGGCGGGCTGGCATTTCTCGGGTTCTTCGGATGGCTGGCGTTCGCGGGCCTGTCGGCGATCGGGGCGCTCGTCGATCCATCGGTCCCATACGTCATCACGTCGCTCGGGCAGGCCGGCACGCTGCTCCTGCTGGCGCCGACCTTCCTGGCGCTCGCCAACCTGCTGGCCACGATGAGTGGCCGCTGGTCGCTCATCTTTTCGCCGGGAACGATCCAGTTCGCCGTCGCAGGAGTCGCGTTCCTCTTCGTCACCGCCATGCTCGAGAGCGTCGGCGCTCTGCGGAGCGTGCAGCGGCTGACGGCGGGCACCGATTGGGGCCTCGGTGTCCTGGTCCTGGGGCTCTTCGGTGGCTCGACCCTTGCCTTCTACGCGTTTGCCGACCACGCCCTGCCGCGCATCCTGCGCCGGGCATGGAGCGAGGGATTTCTGGTCCACGGCCAGCTGTGGACGGCCTTCGCCGGCGCCGCGCTTGCCGGCTTCGCGATGATCGGCGGAGGCCTGGTCCAGGGTTCGTTGCTGGCCCAGGGAGGAACGCCCGACCAGCTGAACCTGACACTGCTCGCCTTCCGAGCGGCCGCGGCGGCTGGACTGAGCCTGATCGCCCTGGGCGGATTCACGCTGCTGGTCAATGTCTTCCTGCTCTACACCGAGGGCCGTCCGGCCGAGTACGCGGTGCCTTCGGTTGACGCAGCGTCTGCCGCGGTGGCGGGGCGCTGAGCGCATGACGCCCCATGCGCCCATCCCAACCCGGCCCGGGCTCCCTCGCTGGGCGCTGGGCCTGACCGTCTTCGTCTTCCTGGTGGGCGCGGTGTACCTCGGTTCCAATCTCTCGGGCACCAATCCGCCGATTGCCGGCGGCCCCTCCGCTTCGCCTGGCGCTGGCGGAGGTTCGGCAGCGGCGCTGGCGATCATCAACCAGGCCGGCTGCAAGGCGTGTCACGGACCCGACCTGGCCGGCGTCCCGCCCACCTTCCCGGACCTGCACGGCCTCCAGGGCGGGCCGACGGTCGACAACCTCAAGCAGCTTGGCCAGCAACATCCCAAGGACTGGATGAACGTCTGGATCGCCGGCACCGATCCCTCGGTCTCGAATGCCGCCATGCGCAAGGGCATGCCGGCCTTCGGCGGGCCTCCCTACAACCTCACGCCCCGGCAGATCGACACCATCGTCAAGTACCTGCTCTCCCTGAAGTGACCGATTCGGCCGCGTCGCCTGCCGGGGGTGCCCGCCAGCGCCCGCAGCGTGAGGTGCCGGTCCTGATCGGGGCGGCCGAGATGGCCGACATCGACGCCGCCGCGCAGCGTCTGGGACTCAGCCAGGACGCGCTGATGGAGAGCGCGGGGGCCGCGGTCTGCGAGCTCGCGGTGGTCGAGCTGAGCCGGCTGGCGGAGGGCATCGAGGGTCCCGGCGGTCCGCTCGGCGATTCCCCGTTGAGCGTCGTGCTGTGCGGCCCGGGCAATAACGGCGGAGATGGCTTCGTCGCCGCCCGTCGGTTGGCTGCGGCGGGGCAGCGAGTCCTGGCCGTCCTGGTCGGTGACGCTTCGCGCATAGGCAGCGGAAGGACCGATGGCGGTCACGCCGCGGCCCACAACTGGGCGGTGTTGCAGTCGATGGCGTCGGCCGGCAGCCTCGAGCTCTTCGTGGCTCCCAACCCCGAGCTGTTGCTCAAGCTTCGTCCGCGGCTCTCGCCGGCAAGCCTGATCATCGACGCACTGCTGGGGAGCGGGGCCGGCGGACCGCTGCGTGAGCCGATCTCGACGGCTGTCGACCTGGTGAACGCCATCCGCACCCATGCCCGCGCGGCCGGTCGGGGCTGTACCGTCCTGGCGGTCGACACGCCCACGCGCGTGGACCTGACCAACGGTGGCCACTCCGATCCGGTGGTCCAGGCGGATCTGACGGTCACCTTCCATCGGGGCAAGGCTGGGTTCGCCCTCGATCGCGAGGCTCGCGCGTTCGCCGGCCGCTACTTCGTGGCGCCCATCGGCATCCCGTTGGAGGCGGAGTCGGGAATCGTCCCTCCCGACGGCGAGTGGCCCCCGGCGCGGATCACGCAGGTGACCTGGGACGAGCCGGTGCCACGCGAGCAGGAGGGGTTCGTGCGGCCCGGTGGCGACGTGCCCGCGGGCCCGGGCGTCCAGGACTAGCCGCAAAGCTGAGTGGCTGGGGTGGCTGCCTCAGGGAGGACTTGAGCCGGGCTTCTCGAGGGCAAGGCCCTCCCGGCAGAGCGGACAGGTCTCCGCACTCCACGATTCGATCTCGACCGAGCCCAGCGCGCGTAGCGGGAAGCCGGCGGCGACCGGCGTGGTCGAGCGGTCGACGATGACCGCCGCAGCGAGCGGCTCACCCCCGGCTGCGCGGACAGCGTCGGCGGTCTCGAGGAGCGAAGCACCGGTGGTCAGGATGTCGTCTACCAGGACCACCCGCTCATCAGCCGAGAGCGGCCATCCACGGCGCAGCGCGCGTCGGCCCGCCGCATCGGACGCGGGCGCTGGTTCCGCGAAGGCGGCGCGAACCTCTCGCCCAAGGAGTTCCGACAGCTGCCGGGCTGTTTCGAAGGAGAGCAGCACGCCACCGGTGGTTGGGCCGACCACCAGGGTTGGATCGTACGGAGCCAGCTCGGCGGCCAGCCGCCGCCCGATCTCGACGCCCAGCGACGGGTATTGGAGGACGAGGAACTTCTCCAGGTAGCGACCCGAGTGCCGCCCGCTCTTCAGCAGGAAGTGCCCGTCGCGCAGCGCGCCGGATCGGAGGAACAGCTCCTCGATCGACGCCTCGGCCAAGCCGAAGGCACGCGACGAAGCCGGAGCCATCGGCCACATCGGTCTATTCGTAAACCGCGGAGAAGTCGACGTGCGGGTACCGCTCGCTGAGCGCCTCGGTGACCCAGGCCAGCACGTCAGCCGGATCGTAGAAATCCGCGACGACCCTGGCATCGGTGACCGTCAGGCCCGCGCGGTGCGCTTCGCCACCCTGCGCGCTGCCTGCGGGCAGGTCGGTCAGGTCGAGGCTCGTCTCGAAGCGCCCGTCCGCACGGAGCATGAGGGTGTCGTCCGGCTCGTCCACGAGCAGGAGGTCGCCGACCCGGGAGAGCACCTCCTCCGCGTTCGAGGTGAACTCGCGCAACGCCTGGCTCTGCTGCGTGGCGATCTGCGACCGATAGGCGTCGGCCAGCTGCCACAGGCGCTGGGCGGCGAGCGTCTCCTGCTGCTGGGGCGGAAGGCCGCGCTGCCAGTCCTCGCCACCTTCCTCGCCGCCGACCGGTTCCGGCGGAATGACCTCGTCGCGCTCGAGCTCGTCGGCTGGGAGCAGGTGACCCGCCGGATCCCGGGCCGCATCGATCAGCCAGGAGAAAATGTCGGCGGGGTTGTAAAGCTCGATGATCTCGGAGACCGCCTCGACCACCTGCTCCTCGTCGTACCACTCGCTATCGGCGGGGTCCTGGTAGGTCAGGCGTGTGGTCCAGGTCTGGTCCGAAGGGTGGTAGACGAGGTGGTCCTGCTCGTCGTCGACGAGCACGATGGAGCCGATCTCGGAGAGGCGCTTCTGGTTGGCATCCAGGAACCGGCGCAGCTGTTCGGTCGACTCGTACAGGAAGTCCCGACGCTCGAGCTCCGCCTCCTCGGCGAGCTGGCGAAGTGCGTTGATCCGCGGCGCGCTCACGGCTTGAACACGAGGTCCGGTCCCATGCGTTCGCGCAGGAAGATGATGTGCTTCTTCTCGAAGATGGACTCCGCGATCCGGTGCGCCAGTCCGCGTGCCGAAGGATCCGCGTAGAGACGGTCGAGGACCGCGTAAGTGGGCAGGTCCAGGATCACCAGGTTGTTCCAATCCGAACCCTCGGTGACATTGAACCAGCCCACGAAGCGGATCCCGAACTCGGATTCATAGCGGCGCATGGTCCGCGGGAAGAAGTGGCGCATCCCGCGCTTGAAGATCGTGTCCCGCCCGCGACGCACGTTGAAGAAGGTCACCATCAACGGCATCAGGCGCCGTCCCCGCGTTCAGGTGTCCGCTCCGTTTCCTGCTCGTTCTCCTTCAAGCCCGATGCTGCCGCCGTGCCTGCCTCGGCGCTGTGCCCCTGCGCGGAGCTGACCACGATTGGCGCCCTCGCGACGCCC
>VBKA01000150.1 GCA_005879815.1 Chloroflexota bacterium | reverse complement strand
TGTCACTCGCGCCGGGGGTTTTGACCGCCCCGGATGCTCCCATATCCGAGGAAGCAGCGCATCACATGCGGCCGGGGCAGGTCCCGGACGCCGGCTCCGTATCCGACCGTCGCGCCGGCAAACGGAGGGGAGGCCGGCCACTCGGCAACGAGATGGGCCAGGATCGCGGCAGCCACCGGTGTGACCAGGGCGATCCGGGGCGACTCGTCGTAGGTGGGAGCGTTGGCCAGCAACGATGTCACCACCGCTGACGCGGCGCCCGTGTTAACGGGTGAGCACATCACCGTGCGGACCTCCAGGGCAGCGAGGGCGGCCGTGGCGCCGACGGCACCCACGACGCTATCGATGCCCGTGGTGCCAGTGAAGACGAAGTCGTCGGCACGCTCTCCTGCGTGCGCAGCCTCCTCGCCGGCCAGGAGGCGGAGGATCGCGGTGGCGTCATGCAGCACCCCGGGGCCAAGCTGCGCGTCGCTCAGGAGGGTGAGCATGTCCCTTAACCGCGCTTTCACGTTCGGCACCTGGTCCACGATGCGCAGCTCGAGGGCCTGGACCGGGCCTTTGGCCACCTCCCGCACCCGAAGGTCGAAGGCGGCGCCCGCTCGCTGCAGGGGCGCGAGCAGGTCGCGAAGGTCCGCCTCGAGCAGCCCGGCCGATACCAGCGAGCCGAGCAGCATCTCCGCGCTGGCTCCGGTGGCGCAGTCGAAATAGGCCAGCCGCTCCCCGGGGCTCACCTCGCGATTCCAGGCGGGCGATGGCTGCCCGGCTGCCGACCTTGCACGAGCATCTTGGCCCTAGCCTAGACCAGCAGTCCCATGCCT
>VBKA01000146.1 GCA_005879815.1 Chloroflexota bacterium | reverse complement strand
TGGAGGCCGGCGTGCGCGGCTACGCCACCGACGACGGACTCGACGCCGCGACCATCGACCGGTGGGGGATCGCGGGCCTGCTGCACGACCTGGACTACGAGCGCTTTCCCGATGCAGCGACCCACGGCGCGATCGGCGCGGACGAGCTCGCGCGGCGTGCCTACCCGCAGGAGGTCGTCGATGCGGTACGCCGCCATAACGATGCCCTGCGGTCCCCGCGGACGACACGCCTCGACCACCTCGTCTACGCCTGCGACGAGCTGGCCGGCTTCCTCGTGGCGGTTGCCCTGATGCGCCCCACCCGCCGCCTGGCCGACGTCGAGCCCGACCACGTACGCAAGCGGATGAAGGACAAGGCCTTCGCGCGGGCCGTGCCGCGGGAGATGCTCCTGGCCGGTGCCGAGGAGGTGCGCCTCGACTTCGACGAGCACGCGGGACGCATGATCCGCTACCTGGGCGTGGTCGCGGGCGAGGTCGGGCTCTAGGACTGAGGGGCCGACAAGCCCGCATCCGCAAGGAAGCGCGAGGGGCGCGAGGGATCAAAGGCCAGCACCAGCTGCTGGGCGGCGCGGGTCATCGCCACATACGCGAGACGCCGCTCCTCTTCAAGGGCACGCGCGGGGTCGGCGGCCCCGAGCAGCGCCCGCCGGTTGGGGAAGCGCTCTTCCTCGAAGCCGATGACGATCACGATCGCCCATTCGCGTCCCTTGGCTGCGTGCACGGTGACCAGCTCGACCGGAGCATCCGGAGCGCGCAGCGCTTCGAATCGTGTCCGGGCGCGGTCCAGCGCGTCCAGGAACGTTTCGACCGAGCGGAACCCCGCCGACCAGCCGGTCATGGCGTCGAGGGCCGCCAGGTCGTCCTCGGCCAGGGCATCGCGCGGATCTCCGCGGCGCCATCCCCGAGCTGCCCGGGCATCGAGGAGGCTCTGGAACGGCGGCCGATCGCCAGGCATCCGACGCAGCTGGTCGACGAGCGCCTGCGCCGGCTCGGCGTCGAGTGGTGAGGGGACCGAGCACCAATGCGGGATGCCGGCGCGAACAAGAGCGAGGGTCAGCGGCGCGAGCTCTGCACGGGTGCGCGCCAGAAGGCACGCTCGGCGGCCGTCGACGGCAGTGGCCGCCGCGAAGCTGACCAGGCGGTCGGGCCAATCGCCAGCAATCGTGGGGAAAGCGACCAGGCTGCGGGCCCTCCCCGTGCCGTCCCTCGCCCGACCGTCCGGTTGGATGCGCTTCGAGAACCGCTCGCGGTTGACGCCGATGAGGCGAGCGGAGCTCGCCACCACCGCTGGAGGACACCGGTAGTTGGTGGCGAGGAGCACGCGGTTGGCGTCTGGGTAGGTCGCGGTGAACTCGAGAATGCGGCGGACATCCGCCAGGCGCCAGGCGTAAATCGTCTGGTCGTCGTCACCCACGACGAACAGGTTTCGCTCTGGCTCGGCGAGAAGCCGCACGAGGCGCAGTTGCGCTGCGTCGACGTCCTGGAACTCATCGACGCACACGTGAGTGAAACGCGCCTGCCAGCGCATGCGCAGCTGGGGTTCCGACGCGAGCCGGTCGGCCGCGCCCACGACGAGGTCGTCGAAGTCGTTTGCGCGCCGCGCCGCCAGCAGCGCGTCATAGGCGGCCAGCACCGGCTGAGCCTCTGGCGGCGGAGGTCGACCTTCCACCTTCCAGGCTGAAAGCCAGGTGTCGAGGGAAGCCACGTCAGGGAGTGGGGGAGCGTCTGGCGAGCGCCCGACAAGGCAGCGTCGCCGGGCGGCGCGCAGGAGCGGTTCGCGGTCGGCGACCAGCTCGCCGAGCGTTCCGGCATCCAGGAGGACCTGGCGCGCCAGGGCATGCAGCGTTCGCACCTCGATTGACGTCGCGGCGGGCACGAAAGGCGCCAGGCGGCCCGCGATTCGCCCGCGAAGCTCCTCGGCAGCATCGCGGTTGAAGGTCAGCACCGCGATCCGCTCCGGCCGGATGCCGCGCGTCAGGAGATGCCCCAGGCGGGCGATGAGGGTGGTCGTCTTGCCGCTCCCGGCTGGGGCGATGATCTGGGCCGGGCCGTCCGGAAGGGTTGCCGCCGCTGCCTGCTCCGCGTCGAGGCCAGCGAGCATGCCGGCGATGCCGTGGCGGCCGGCATCGGCAAGGGCCGGGCCGCTCGGAACGTCCAGTGCCTGGGCAGGGAGCGCGCGCATCCCCGCATGCTGCGTCGACGGGGCTTACCGTCCGCTTTGCCCTGCCTTATCTCGCGGAACCAGGCACCGCAGCCCGTGGTCAGGGCTCAGCGGCTATCCTTCCCCGCGATGTTTGGACGCTCACGCGCGCACGCCGCCCCCGCGGCTCGTGCACGGCGGATCCGGGCAGCAGCGGGGCGGGATCAGGAAGGGACGGAGGCCGGTCTCTCTCCGTGGGGCCCGCCCGTCGGCGGCTTCGACGGCCGGATGCCAGAAGGTGCCACCCAGCCTCGGCGAAGACCGATGCGGGTCAGGCGCGTCTTTGGTACCGCGGTGATCCTTCTCGTGGCCATCACCGTCGTCGGTTCGGTGCTGCTCTGGCAGCGGGTGAGCGGCTTCAACCAGAAGATATCGAGCGCCCCGATGGCGTCGACCGCGCTCTTCGGTCCCCTCGGCGGGAGCGCGCGAGTCAACGTGCTGATGATCGGCTACAGCGGCGAGGCGAAGCACGGCGGCACCTACCTGGCCGACTCCCTCAATATCCTGTCGATCAATCCGGCCACCAACCAGACGACGGTCATCCCGATTCCCCGCGACCTGTGGATCCAGGGGCTGCGCGAGATGCCGCGCGGCGGGAAGGTGAACGAGGCGTTCGCGGACGGCTGGACCGCCGGGGGCTGGAAGGAGGCGGGGAACGTCCAGGCGGCAGTCGTCTCGCAGGTCACCGGGCTCCCCATCCAGCACTGGATCTCCATCGATTTCGCCGGCCTGAGCGCCGTGGTCGACGCGGTCGGCGGCGTGACGGTCAACAACCCGCGCGCCTTCAAGTACACATGGTGGGAGGACACCTATCACGCGCAGCGCTGGACCAGCTCGTTCGCCAAGGGCACCCTGCACCTGAACGGTGACCAGGCCCTGACCTATGCGCGGGTCCGATACACCAGCGTCTCCGCCGAATCGAGCGACTTCGCCAGGTCGGTGCGGCAGGAGCGCGTGCTCACCGCCCTTCGCGAAAAGCTCGGCTCGGGCGTGGGCTCCCTGGGACCCGGGCTCGCGATCATGGACGCCCTTGGTAATCATCTGAAGACCGACCTCTCGGCCTTCGACCTTTTCCTGCTGTCAGGACACATGCACGCCGACCGGCGCCTCGAGCTCAAGCTCGGGACCGTACTGGCCGCCGGACGCAACTCGGCCGGCTCATACGTCCTCTTTCCCGCCGCGGCCAAGACGCTGGGCGACTACGCGCCGCTTCGTCGGTTCCTGGCCGCCGAGCTCGCCAAGCCGATCCCGACCCCCAAGCCGACCGCCTCGCCGACCACCGCCGGCTGAGCCGGGCCCAATGGGCTCTGAGCACGGCATCGGCCTAGAATCGGGCCGTGCCTCCCTCCGCCCCGAGCCTCGATCGCGAGGCGCATCTGCGCGCCATTCTGCGGCAGCTTCCGGCCGCACCGGGCGTCTACCTCATGAAGGGTGCCGCTGGCCGGGTCCTGTACGTTGGCAAGGCGGACGTCCTGCGCAACCGGGTGCGCTCCTACTTCGGCAGGGGTCCGGCTTACGACGCCCGGATCGAGCGGATGGTGACCGAAGTCGCGGATATCGAGTACATCGTCACCGACACGATCAGCGAGGCCTACCTTCTCGAGAACAACCTGATCAAGGAGCACCGGCCGCGATTCAACATCCGGCTGCGCGACGACAAGAGCTACCCGTTCGTCAAGATCACCCTGGGTGAGGACTTCCCGCGCATCGTCCGCACCCGCAAGCTCGCCCGCGACGGGAGCCGCTATTTCGGACCCTACGCGTCCGCGTCGAGCGTCGACGAGACCCTCAAGCTGCTGCGCAAGATCTTCCCGTTCCGCACCTGCAACCTGGAGATCCCGGAGGGGAAGCGCGTCCTCGAACGGCCCTGCCTGCTGTACTACATCAACCGCTGCCAGGGGCCGTGCATCCAGGCCATCTCGAAACCCGACTATCGCGCGACGATCGACCGCGTGGTCGACTTCCTCGACGGCAAGCAGGAAGGGATCGCAGACGAGCTGCGCCGCGAGATGGTGACGCAGTCCGACACCCTCCACTATGAGGCCGCCGCCGTGACGCGCGACAAGCTGCGCGCGGTCGAGCGCACCATCGAGCAGCAGAAGGTGGCGGCCTACTCCCGCGCGGAGCAGGACGTGGTCGGGATCGCTCGCGAGGAGGCCGAGGCCTGCCTGCAGCTGTTCGTGATCCGCAACGGCAAGATGATCGGCCGCGACCATTTCATCGTCGAGAACGCCCGCGATGCGACCGATGGCGAGGTGCTGGCGTCGTTCCTTCAGCAGTACTACG
>VBKA01000145.1 GCA_005879815.1 Chloroflexota bacterium | reverse complement strand
GCCAGACCGATGGCTGAGCGCGCCGCGCCCCGCAGCCCCGCCGAGCGGGGGGAACGGCGAGTGGTGGTGACCGGCATCGGCGCCGTCACCCCGCTCGGCAACGATGTGCGGACGACCTGGGAATGCATGAAGGCTGGCCGGAGCGGGATTCGCCGGATCACGCTCTTCGATCCCTCCCGCGTCGATGCCAAGATCGGCGGCGAGGTGCGCGATTTCGACGCCGAGGCGGTGATGCCCCGCAAGGAGATCCGGCGCAACGATCGATACATCCACTACGCGTGGGCAGCGACCACCGAGGCGCTCGCCGACGCGGGCATCGCGAATCCCATCGAGGACGAGGAGCTCTCCGAGCGAACCGGGGCGATCATCGGCTCGGGGATCGGCGGGATCAACACCATGATCCGCGACATCATCGAAGCCCACGAGCTGGGCGTCGAGCGCGTTGGCCCGTTCCTGGTGACCGCCATGATCGCGGACATGGCGCCTGGCTACGTCGCCATCTACGCCAACGCGCGCGGACCCAACTACTGCACCATCAGCGCCTGCGCGAGCAGCAACCACGCCATCGGTGATGCGTTGAACATCATCCGCCGCGGTGACGCCGACGTGATGATCGCCGGCGGCGCGGAGGCGGGGATCGGCGAGATCCCGGTCGCCGCCTTCTCCGCCATGAAGGCGCTCTCCACGCGCCGCAACGACGAGCCGGAGAAGGCCTCGCGCCCCTTCGACGCCGAGCGCGATGGCTTCGTGATGGGCGACGGTTCGGGGATCCTGGTGCTCGAGGCGCTGGAGCACGCCCAGGCGCGCGGAGCGCGCATTCGTGCGGAGGTGGTTGGCTACGCGGCGACCGACGACGCCTCGCACATCACGCTCCCGGCGCCGGGCGGCCGCGGTGCTGCGGCCAGCATGCGGCTGGCGCTCGGCGATGCCGGCCTCGGGACCGATGACATCGACTACATCAACGCCCACGGCACCAGCACGCCGCCCAACGACCGGTCGGAGACAGCCGCGATCAAGACCGTCTTCGGCGAGCGTGCGTACGGGATCCCGATCTCGTCGACGAAGTCGATGACCGGGCACATGCTGGGTGCCGGCGGCGGCGTCGAGGCCATCGCCTGCGTGCGGGCGCTCGAGGAGGGGATCGTGCCCCCGACCATCAACTACGAGCATCCCGACCCGGATTGCGACCTGGATTACGTCCCGAACGTGGCCCGCGAGCTCCCCATCCGGACTGCGATGAGCAACGCCTTCGGGTTCGGCGGCCACAACGCCACGATCATCCTGCAGCGCTGGGATGCGCACGATTGACTGAGCAGGTTGAGGCCGAGCATGAGGCCGGGCAGGCCGCTGGCGAATCCGCCATCGATGCGAGCGGAGAACAGGCACTGCAGGCGCGCATCCTCGCCGCCGTGGATCGCCTCGCTCCGGTCCTCGTCGAAGGTCCGCTCGAGGAGCTGGAGGTGGAGTCCGGCGGCCTGGTGGTGCGCCTCGCCAAGCCGCGGCCGCTCGCCGCAGCGCCTGCTGCCTCGGCTCCTGCTGCCCCAGCTCATGCCCCCGGGGCGCCCAGCTCGCCGTACGGAGACCCGTCGCCGGGGATGCGGTTCGTGACCGCTCCACTGACCGGCGTCTGGTACACCGCGCCTTCGCCGGGGGCCAGGCCATATGTGACCGTGGCGGGAGAAGTCGCCATCGGCCAGGTGGTGGGCCTCATCGAGGCTATGAAGCTCTTCAACGAGATCAAGTCGGACGTCGCGGGTAGCGTGACCCGCCTTCTCGCGGAGACCGGCACGCTGGTGAAACGCCAGCAGCCGCTTCTCGAGGTTGATCCCCGCTAACCGCCGCCATGGAGGCACCAGGACGAATGACGACCAACGCGCTGATCACCGGATGGGGGATGTACGCGCCGTCGCGTGTGCTCACCAACGACGAGCTGTCGACAATGGTCGAGACGAGCGACGAATGGATCGTGACGCGCACCGGGATCCGTGAGCGCCGGATCGCCGCCGACGACGAGACGACCACGACACTCTCCGTCAACGCTTCACGCGACGCGCTTGCGGTGGCTGGTCTGGATGCGAGCGATCTCGACCTGGTCATCGTCGCCACCTGCTCGCCGGACTACCCACTACCGGCCACCGGCGTGCTGGTGGCCACCGAGCTCGGCGCGCGGCACGCCGCCGGGTTCGACATGCAGGCCGCGTGCTCGGGCTTCGTCTACGGCTTGGCCACCGCGACGAGCTTCATCCGTAGCGGCATGTACCGCAACGTGCTGCTGGTGGGTGTCGAGGTCCTGAGCCGGTTCATCGACTGGACAGACCGCAACACCTGCGTCCTGTTTGGCGACGGTGCCGGCGCGGTCGTCCTGCAGGCCAGCGACCAACCGGGCGGCCTGCTGGGGATGGATCTCTTTTCGGACGGGACCGGGGCAGAGGGGATCATCGTGCCGGCCGGTGGCTCCGCCTGTCCCGCGGGCCCGACCACCATCGCCGAGCGCAAGCACTTCATCCGGATGGCGGGCCGCGAGGTCTACAAGTACGCCACGCGGCAGCTCACCGAGTCGTCGCTCTCCGCACTGCGGACGGCTGGCCTGACCGTGGACGACGTCGACCAGTTCCTCTTCCACCAGGCCAACCTGCGCATCATCGAGAGCGTGGGCTCCAGCCTGCGGCTCGACCCGAGCAAGGCCTACATCAACATCGAGAAGTACGGAAACACCTCCGCCGCATCGGTGCCGATGGCGCTGGTCGAGGCGGTCGCGGCCGGCCGCATCAAGCCCGGTGACCGGCTCCTGATGGCTGCCTTCGGCGCGGGATACACCGCAGGAGCGGCGGTCGTGGAGTGGACCGCAGACCCGGCACGCGCCTTCCTGGCACCCGGCGCCCAGACGCGACTTGGCAAGCCGCGGGTGGAGGCGAGCGAGTTTGCTGAGCCGATGGCCGTCAGCTGATGTTCGACCTCAGCGGCAAGGTGGCGCTGGTCACCGGCGGGAGCCGCGGCCTGGGCCGGGCGATCTCCTTGGCCTTCGCTCGCCAGGGCACAGATGTTGCCGTGAACTACCGCGGCAACGCGTCCGCCGCAGATGAGGTCGTGGCAGCCATCCGTGAGCTGGGCCGCGACGCGATTGCCATCCAGGGCGACACAGCCGGCGGCCGCGAGGCCTGCGAAGCGATCGTCAAGGCCGCGATCGACCACTTCGGAAGGGTGGACATCCTCGTCAACAACGCAGGCATCACCCGCGACAACCTGCTCATGCGCATGGACGATGCGGAGTGGAGCGACGTGATCGCCACCAATCTGTCGGGCCCGTTCTGGATGTGCCGCGCCGTCGCCCGCCCCATGCTCAAGGCCAGGGCCGGACGGATCATCAATATGAGCTCGGTGGCGGGCCGCATGGGCAACGCGGGCCAGGCCAACTACGCCAGCGCCAAGGCGGGGCTCATCGGTCTGACCAAGACGGTTGCTCGTGAGCTGGCCAGCCGGGGCATCACCGCCAACGCCATCGCGCCAGGCCTGATCGAGACCGAGCTGACAGCGGATCTTCCAGATTCGGCGCGGCAGTTCGTGCTCGATTCGACGCCGCTCGGGTATATCGGCTCGGTTGAGGATGTGGCCGCCGCCGCCGTCTATCTCGCCTCCGACGAGGCCCGATACGTGACCGGCCAGGTCCTGGGTATCGACGGCGGCATGATGATGGGCAGCTAGACCAGCCGTTTCATCAGCGCGCCGTTAGCTCTCTCAGATTTGCACCCCTCGACCGCTAGCCGGCGATTGGTCCCGAAACCCTCTGAACTTCGCACCCCAGGACCGTTAGTCGGCGATTGGTGCCGATTTTCGGCTTCGGCGGCTCGATCCTGAGCTCAGGAGTGCGGTTCGAAGGTCCAAATGCGTGGTAGGCAGCCAGCTAACGGTCCGTCGGTGCAAATTTGGCGGAATACGAGGAGCGTGAGGCACGGGACGGCGAACCTTCCGTCGCCTTTGGCGGTC
>VBKA01000144.1 GCA_005879815.1 Chloroflexota bacterium | reverse complement strand
GGTGCTCCTTCCGCTCGCCAGCACCGGCATCCTGGCCGCTGGCATCATCGTCTTCGCCTTCGACTGGGCCGAATTCCTCTTCGCGTTCATCCTGACCGCGACGCCGGACTCGATGACCTTCCCGGTCGGCGTTCAGGGCCTCGTCACCCAGTTCGAGATCATCTGGAACGACATGGCGGCGGGTGGGGTCATCGCCATTCTCATCCCCCTCGTCCTGATGCTCTTCGCGCGGCGCTACGTCATCGCCGGCCTGACGTTCGGCGTGATTCGCGAGAAGTAGACAGATGGCGCGCTACCTCAACGGCGCCACGATCATGACCACCCCCACACCGCGATCGCTCGCGGTGGCACGCGAAGCGGGATTCGACGGGATCGAAGCCCGCGCCGAGCGGCTCCTGGACGGAAGTGAAGAGCTCCGGGCGACCGCTAGCGCAGTGCGCCCGGGCGAGGTCTGGAGCCTGAACGGAATCCGCGTCTCGCTCGAGGCCGATGGCTCCCTCGACCGTGAACTACTCGAGACGGATCTCGATGCGCGGCTCGGGGTCTGTCGCGCAATCGGCGCGGCACATCTACTCGCCGTTCCGCCCCGTATCTCCGGCCTGAGCGAGCAGGCGGCACGCAAGGGGGTGCGGGATGGCCTGGAAGTCGCGCGCGAGCGCGCTGCAGCGATCGGCGTAGTGATCGCGTTCGAATTCCTGGGTTTCTACGATTGCCCAATCCGCACGCCCGAGGCGGCCGGGCAATTGGTGGAGGGTCTGGAAGGCGTCCAGCTGGTCCTCGACTCGTGCCATTGGCACGCCAGCGGGGCGGGGTCCCTGGACGCCTTCGCTGTTGAGCGCCTGGCGATGGTCCATCTCAACGACGCGCCGCAGAAGCCGCCGCCGGAGATCGAGGACGCGGATCGGCTGATGCCCGGGCTCGGAGTCATCCGTCTTCCCTGGCTGATCGCGGCGCTTCAAGCGCGCGGCTTTGCGGGCCCGTGGAGCCTCGAGACGTTCAACCCCGGCTACTGGGCCGAGGATCCACGCCTCGTGGCTCAACGGGGAGCAGCGGCCCTGGACTTCCTGTTGGCAGCGAAGAGCTGACGTGACTGACCATTCCCATGCCAGCCCGCGTGAGCGCGCGCCATCGAGCGCGACACTGCGGGACGTGGCGGGCGCCGCTGGGGTATCAATCGCCACCGTCAGCCGCATCCTTACGGGAGCCCGACCGTCGGCCCCCGCGACCCGGGAACGTGTCCTGATGGCTGCCGCGGATCTCGACTACCGCCCATCGGGGCCTGCCCGCGCCCTGAAGCTGCGACGGAGCCGCACCCTTGGGCTGCTGGTGACCGACATCGAGAATCCGTACTTTCCCGAGATCGTCCGCGCCGTGGAAGATGCGGCGCATGAGCGTGGGTTCGCGGTCCTGCTCTGCAACGCGACCGATGATCCGCGCCGCGAGCTCGCCTACATCAACCTGCTCCTCGAACGCCGCGTCGACGGGATCATCGTGGCCGCAAGCCGCGTGGGGACGCGCCATGCGGCGCTCCTCGCACGGGCTCCGGTGCCGGTGGTGCTGGTGAACAGCGAGGCACCGCGTTCCGGACTACCGGCCATCACCAGTGACAACCGCGGCGGCGCCCGGGTGGCGGCGGAGCACCTGTTTGGCCTTGGGCACCGGCGGATTGGGCACATCACTGCCCCCGCCACGAATGCCGCCGCGGCTGCGCGGTTGCTTGGGGTCCAAGATGCGCTGCGACGCGCGGGCATTGCTCCGGATAGCCTCGCAGTCGCGCATGGAGACGGTCGCGTGGCAGGGGGCGAGCGAGCGATGTCCGAGCTCCTCGAGCGACACCCCGCCCCGACGGGCGTGGTCTGCTACAACGACCTCACGGCCATCGGCGCCATGCGCGCCGTCGCGCGAGCCGGGTGCTCGGTTCCGGGCGACGTCAGCCTGGTGGGTTTCGACGACATCGATCTGGCGCAGTGGACTGATCCTCCACTCACCACGATCGCCCAGCCCAAGCGGGAGATGGGTGCGTGGGCATTCGCACGACTCGCCGATGCGGAGGATGGACCCGCGCCTCCGCGCCGCGCCGCGACGGTGCGCTTGCCGACCACACTGATCGTGCGGGGCTCAACCGCCCGGGCCAGGGACTGACCGATTCGGCGCTGAAAGCTCCTGCCCCAGGACCAGCCCGGCGGCTCCGCTGCCTTCAACGCGTCACATACACGTAATCGCGGCGTCACACCTGCGTCGCGCTTGGGCATGAACGTGTTCTCGTTCAACCCATCTGACGCTTGGAGAACGCGCATGCATCGGCTCATACGTGGCGCAGTAATCGGCGGAATCCTGGCAATATCGCTCCTGGGCACCTCGCTTGGAGCTGTCGCAGCCTCCACCGGTTCAGGCGTCATCGGTCACGTCTACGTGAATAACAACACCGCCGGCCACAACACCGTGTCCGGGTTCGATCGGCATGCGGATGGAACGCTCACTGCAATCGCCGGAACCCCTTTTGATGCGGGCGGGGCTGGGACGGGCAGCCCCATTGGGTCGGCCGGAGCCCTACAGCTCTCCGGCGACGGCCGCTACCTGCTCGCCGTTGATGCGGCGGCGAACGACATCTCCGTCCTCAAGGTCCGCCCAGATGGCTCGCTGCGCCTGGTCGACGAGACCTCCTCGAACGGCACGACCCCCGTCAGCATCGCCGTCCACCAGCAGCTCGTGTACGTCGCGAATACGGGAGCCGGGGGCAGCAACTACACCGGGTTCCGGCTCAATGCAGGCGGTCACCTCAGCTCGATCCAAAACTCCACGGTTAGCCTGCCCGACACCGCATTGCCAGGGCAGGTCCTATTCAGCGGCGATGGCCGCCACCTCGTCGGCACCCGGGTCGGGCCGAGCGCGGGACCATCCTTCATCGACAGCTTTAGCGTCGGAGCCGATGGCCGGCTCACACCGGCGCCCGGCTCACCATTTCCGGCACAGAAGATCGGACCCTTCGGGAGCCAGTTCCGCCCGACCAATCCGGACCAGCTCTTCGTCTCGAACGCGCACGACGGTGGGGGCAACGGGACCGTCTCCGTGTACGACGTGGCCTCCGACGGCACCCTGACCGCCATCGCCGGCTCCCCGTTCGCGGACTTCCAGACCGCTCCGTGTTGGGTCGCGATCAGCCACGATGGCGCGTACCTGTACGCCATCAACACCGGGAGCTCCTCCGTCTCCAGCTACGGCATCGGCGCTGGCGGGACGCTCTCATTGATCGGAAGCACCGTGTTGAGCGGCACCGGCCTGCGACCCTTCGACGCGGCCCTCGATCCCGGGGACAGCTACCTCTACGTCGTTGATGCGGGCGTCGCCAGGATCACGGTCTTCGCGGTCGACGGCGGCACACTTTCCGAGCTGGCCTCGTCGCCGGTGGCGATCCCTGGTGGTGGTGCTCCGTTCGGGATCGTGGTCGACTAAGAACCGACCTTCAGACCTCGCGATACGGCGGCGGAGTATTCCGCCGCCGTTCACGTTCCCGGGCGAGAGGTCAGGACGCGACCGTCGGCAGCTGGAACCAGATGGCGGTCCTCCCGTTTCCCGAACGTGCACCCACCGAGCCGCCGTGGGATTCGACGATCTGGCGCACGATTGCCAAACCGATTCCGGTTCCTCCCGTCGCCCGCGCCCGGGAGCGATCAACCCGGTAGAGTCGCTCCCAGATGTATGGCAGCTCCTCGCTGGGGATCTCCGCCCCGGTGTTCTCGATCTCGCACCGCACCCAGCCGCCGTCGGTCCGGAGCCGGATCGCGACCTCGCCACCGTCGTTCGTGTAGCGCGCGGCATTCTGCATGAGATTGCTGACCACCTGGCCGATGGCGTCCTGATCGGCCATCAGGCTTGGCAGCGATGCCGCGTCATCGATCCGGATGTTGATCTGGCGCGTGGCGAGCTCCGGCGAAGCGATCGCGGCGGCGCGTTGAACGAGTGCGGAGAGGTCCAGCTTCGCACGCGCAAGCGGCCGCGGGTCGTGCTCCCCGCGAGCCAGCTGGTCGAGGTCGGTCACCAACCGGCTGAGCCGGACGATCTCCTCTTGCACAGTCCGAAGCATCTCCGGCGTTGGCTCGATCACGCCATCGGCGAGGGCCTCGGTATAGCCCTGAAGGCTCGTAAGAGGCGTGCGCAGCTCATGAG
>VBKA01000143.1 GCA_005879815.1 Chloroflexota bacterium | reverse complement strand
CATGGCCCGGGCGATGCTCCGGCCCAGCGAGGTCTTGCCCACGCCGGGCGGGCCCACGAAGAGGAGGATCGGGCTGCGGATCTTCTCGGCAAGCTTGCGCACCGCCATGTATTCCAGGATCCGCTCCTTGGGCTTCTCCAGGCCGTAGTGATCCTCGTTGAGCACCTTCTCGGCCTCGGACAGGTCCAGGTTGTCATCGGTGAGCTGGCCCCAGGGCAGGCTCACCAGCCAGTCGACGTAGGTGCGGATGACGCCCTGCTCGGGTGACGCGGAGGGGATGCGGCTGAGCCGATCGACCTCCTTGAGCGCCTTCTCCTTCACCTCGTCGGGCATCGCCGACTGCTCGACCCGCTCGCGGAGCTCGTTCGCCTCGGCGACCGCCGGGTCGTCGTCCCCGAGCTCCTTCTGGATGGCCTTCATCTGCTCGCGCAGGATGTATTCGCGCTGGGTCTTGTCCATCTCGGACTTGACCTCGCTCTGGATCTTGCCCTTGAGCTCGAGCACCTCGATCTGCTTGGCCAGGAACTGGCTGACCAGTCGGAGCCGATCCGGGACGTCGATCGTCTCGAGCAGCTGCTGGCGCATCTCGGTGCTCATCTCCGGGCTGTAGGCCACCATGTCGGCCAGCAGGCCGGCATCGGTGATGTTGCGAGCGGCGATCGCGACCTCGGGAGGAACCGAGGCGCCGGACGTCACGTACTGCTCGATCTGTCCCTGGACGGAGGCCATCAGCGCCTCGACCTCCAGGGTCTTCGAATGGGCGTCGTCGATCGCCTCGACCCGCGCCTCGAGGTGTGGCTCGACCTGCAGCAGGTCGAGCAACCGGATGCGCTTCTGCCCCTGCACGATGGCGCGGATGGTGCCGTCCTGCAGGCGAATGACCTGGGCGATCTTGGCCAGCGTGCCGACGCCGTAGAGCTCGTCGACGCTGTTCACCTCTTCGGTCTCGGAGCTGCGCTGCGTGACCAACGCCACCGGTGAGCTGGCACGCACCGCGCGATCCAGCGCCTTGACGCTTCGATCGCGCCCGACCTGCAGCGGGACGATCATCTCGGGGAAGATCACCGTGTCGCGCAGGGCCACCATCGGCAGCACCTGGATCTTCTCGACGTCGCGCGTTTCGATGTCTTGGTCTTGGGTCATCTCGTCGTCTCGCGTCGCCTCGTCGCGCGTCTCGACATCTCGCGTCTCGTCGTCTCGCGCGTTCTCCTGCGCGACCTCATTCTCGTGATTCTCGGATCCCATCTGGTCACATGTCCCTTCGGTCGAGGCTGCTCACCGGTTCCGGTTCGTCACCATCGACGTAACGCTCGACATCAGCCCCATCGAACAGGTCGTAGACGCGGATCTTGCCGAGCGCCTCGAGCTGGAGGATGACCTTGACGCCCGCCAGGTTCACCCCCTGGCGCCGGGTGAGGAAGCGGATGATACGCACCCGCCTGATGTCCGCCTCCGAGTAGAGGCGGAGATTGTTCCGACGCTGCGGGCAGAGGAGGCCTTCCTCCTCGTAGATGCGCAGCGTCCGTGGATGCACGCTCGCCAGCTCGGCGGCAATGCTGATGAAATATCGCGGCCGCTGGAGGTCACCCCGAAGGCTCACGTCCGCACCGCCCTGCCGGCCGGAGCGGCCAGCGCCGGACGGCGCATCGCCATCCGGCGCCCAACTGCCTCTCGTCGAGTGCCCTCGCGGCTCGAAGTCACTTGCTCTCCGAGCCATTGCCGGACGTCGGGGTCACCGTCACGGGCTCCGACGCACCAGCCTTGATCTGGATCTGCTTGGGCTTGACGTCTTCCGCCTTCGGGATGTGAAGGGTCAAGACGCCGTTGTCGAACGTCGCGTTCGCCTTCTCGCCCTGGACGCGGACCGGGAGCTGCAGCTGGCGGTTGAAGGTGCCGTATCGGCGTTCGCGGTAGAGGTACTGGTCGCGCTTGACTTCCTCGTCCGCCTTGAACTCGCCGCTGATCTGTAGCGTCTGGCCGGTCAGGGTGATCTTGACGTCCTCCGGCTTGACGCCCGGCAGCGACGCGCTGACGACGATCTCATCGGCCGTCTGATGCACGTCGAGCGCCGGTGCCAGGGTCGAGTCGCCCTCCACCGAGCGCCAGGTCAACGGGGAGACAACGGAGTCCTCGAAAAGACGATCCATTGCCTGCCGAAGGCTGATCATCTCGTTGAATGGGTCGAATCTGGTGAGGTTCGCCATGGTGCTTTTACCTCCTGCACGCGCTCTGTTCGTGGTTCCCGGCGTGGAGTCGGTACTTGGCGTTACCCTAACGTCTAACAATCAGATTGTCAAGGGTTTTACACCCCGTTCTGCACGTCATGAGCCGCGGGCGGCGCCTCGGAGCAGGCCGCCGCCCCTCAGAGCGCCAGGTCAGGCAGGCACCGCGCTCACGATCCGCCAGCGCCGCGCGCCAAGCTCAAGGCCGCCCGGTAGGCGTACGGGCAGCGCTCGGAGATGGATCGTCAGAACCGTCTGGCGGGGCACCGACACCAGGTCCGTGGCAGAGAAGATGCCCAGGAAGCGCGACGGGCGGCGCTCAAAGGAGACCACCGTGACGTCGGCGGTCGCCTCATCTGGCCACGCCGGGACGACCGCGATGCGAACGTCGCGAAGGAGGTTTCGCGCGCTTGCCGAACAGTCGCTGGACAGCGACCCCTGCGCACAGAGCCGCTGAAGGGTGCCCAGCGCGCTTCTCGCCGGACCGTAGACGCCGCCATCCGTCTCGAGCCCTGCATCGAGTGAGCCGCCGCTCGCAAGTGCGGGCCAGCTGGTCTCGAAGCGATCGAGTGCGGCAGCCGGGCTGGAGGCCGTTCCGGAGACGAGCCAGAAGCCGGTTCCCCACAGCAGCAGCGGAACGGTGAGCCAGGCCATGCTCGCGGCAGCAGCGCGGGAGCCGCCCAGGTCGCGGCCCGCCCCCTCGCGAAGCGCGGCTTGGTAGGCGAGTGCAGCCTGCACGGCCCACGCGGTGAGGAACAGGACACCAGCCAGGAACGGGATGAGGTACCAGGTCGTGTCGGCCAGACCGATGGACAGGAAGACGAGCGCCACGACAGCCAGGATCTCGGCGACCAGCCATGCCATGCCGGCCCATCTCCGGCCGAGCGCCAGGTCGCCCAGGCCCCAGGCCAGCAGCGCGCGACGAAGGACCGCGCTCGGCCCGATGGTCCCGGCTTCGCCGGAGGTCACTCCCCGATGAGGAGGCTGCGGAGCTCGGCCTCGCGTTCCGAGGAGGTCACCGCCAGCACTCGGTCGCCGGCGTAGAGCCGGGTCTCGGGTCGGGTCGGGACGGCGTGATCGTCGCGCAGCAGGACCGCGACCGCGCTGCCCTCGGGGAGCTGGATCTCACGCAGTTCCTTGCCGACGACCGGGGAGCCAGGCTCGAGCTGCGCCTCGACGATCTGCAGCTCGCCGCCCTCGAGCTCCGCCAGGTGGAGCAGGTCGTGAACGGGGATCTCGTGCTCGATGACGCCCAGGATGCTGCGAATCGGGCTCACCGTCTCGTCGATGGCCAGCTTGCGGAAGAGGGGCTCATGCTCCGGGTTGTTGACCCGCGCAATGGCGCGCGGCACCGTGAAGCGCATCTTCGCGATCTGGCAGGCGGCCAGGTTGACCCCGTCGTCGCCGGTCACCGCGGCCACCACGTCCGCTCGCCCCATGCCAGCTTCCGCCTGGTATCTCCCCTCGCAGCCGTCGTTGGCAACCACGATGCTGCCCAGTTCATCTGCGATCTGGCGAGCGCGCGCGGGCTCCTTCTCGATGACCACCACTTCGTGGCCGGCGGTGAGCAGCTCGCGCGTCAGGTAATAGCCCACCTGACCGCCCCCGACCACGACCACGTACACGCGCTACGCCTCTTGACCGGGGTCGCGCACGGTGCCGACCCGTGCCGTCTCAGGCTCGCCGTTCTCGAGCTCGACACCCTCCTCCTCACGCGCGGCGGCGCGAGCGATCGCGTGGGCTCGGCTGCCCGGGGTTGGAGCGCCCTGGATGGGCTCGGCGGTCGGCGGAAGCACCTCGCCGTCGGTCGCCTCGGCACCCTCCAAGGCCGCCAGCACTAACGCGTCGGAGAGGATCACCGTCCGGCAGATCGTCTCGAGCCCCAGGGACCGATACGCCTCGGCGCGGACCGGGTCATTGATCTTGGCGATCACTCGCGGGATGCCGAACAGGTGCTTGCCGATCTGCGCCGCGAGGGCGTTGCGGTTGTCGCCCTCCGTGAGGGCCATCAGCAGGTCGGTCATCCCCGCACCGGCCTCGCGAAGGACCGCCTCATCGGTCCCGCTGCCACGGACGGAGGCGCCACCGAACTTGGCTGGCAGCTTCAGAAAGGCGCGCTGGTCGGA
>VBKA01000147.1 GCA_005879815.1 Chloroflexota bacterium | reverse complement strand
GGCGCATTTCGGTAGGCGTCGGGAAGCTGCGTGCCCGTTTCACTGGACTCGACTTCGACGATGTCGGCTCGCAAGGGCGCCAGGGCGCCCAGCAGCTCCGACTTCTCGGTCTCCCCGACGTTGAACCGATCCAGGGTTGCGACGAGATCCGCCACCAGGGCGTCGAACTCGCCACCGGTGACAGCCATGCCATCGTGCGTGGTGCGCATGTCGCGACCGGAGTAGGTGCACGGCCCGCCGGTGGCCTCGCAGACCTGGTCGACGAGGTTCGTCTTGAGGCGCGGGATGTCGGTCCGAATGAACTTGGCGTTGATGCGCCTATCGGCGGCGCAGCGCGCGACGAAGTCATCGATGACGGCGCTGATCGCGTCTTTTCCGCCCAGACGCTCGTACAGGGACCCGTTCATGGCCTCTCCTTCGACGCGGCGCCGCAGGGTCGGGGCCGGCCCACCGACGGCGACCGAACGCCTGGATCAATGTATTCCGTCGGCACTCGACGGTCCAGACGTGTCGATCCAGCGAGAAGCCAGGGCATCGGTCTATGCGTCCCGGACCGGGCAAGGTAGGATGCGGCGAGCCAGCGCCAGCTGGAATCGCTGGAGGGTCCAGGGAGCGTGAATCAATCCGCGAACCGAGAGGTGAGCCTGGCCAGCGTTCCGCTCCTCGCCGGGCTGGACAAGCGGACGCTCGAGCGAGTCGCCGAGCAGGGAAAACGGCGCACCTACGCTTCAGGCGAGGCGATCATTTCGCAGGATGCGCCGGCCTCAGCCCTGTACATCATCCTTCGCGGCCATGTCGTGGTCGAGCGTGGCGAGGGCGACGCCCCGAGCCCTGTCGGCGAGATGGGTCCAGGAGATTTCTTCGGCGAGCTGGCGCTGATCGAAGAGCATGCCCGCAGCGCGACGGTTCGCGCCACCGAGGAGACCGAGTGCATCCTCTTCGTGGCCTGGGAGTTCACCGCGCTGCTGAAGGAGCACCCTGAGGTCGCCGTCCCGATCATGAAGGCGCTGATCGCGCGCATCCACCGCCGGGAGCACCACTTCGGCTAGGCCGATGGCGACCGCTTGAGGTAGTCGTCGAGTTCGCGCCAGGTCGGCATCCCGCCTCGCGCCCCTGCGCGACGGACTGAGAGCCCGGCAGCGGCGTTCGCCATCCTGGCCGCATCGGCCAGTTCCAGGCCGTCAGCCAGCAGCGCCGCCAGCGCTCCGCTGAACGTGTCACCCGCGCCAGTGGCGTCGACCACGGTTCCGGCCCGCTCGCCGGGAATGGAGATCTCGCCGTCGGGCGTGACGGCGCTCGCCCCCTCGGCGCCCCGGGTGACGATCACGCATCGGGCTCCGCGCTCGAGCAGGGCGGTGGCGGAAAGTCCGAGCCCCCTCAGCTCGTCCGCGTTGACGCTGATCAGGGGGCCAGTTGCCAGGAGCGCGTCAGGCATGGGCCGCGCCGGCGCGGCGTTGAGGAGGACCTGGGCGCCGCTGTCCCGCGCGGCTTGCGCGGCGGAGAGGACGACGGTCATCGGGATTTCCAGGACGGCCAGCACGAGCGCCGGCTGGAGGGCGACGATGCGGGTGGCCGCCTCGGCCGGGTCGACCAGCAGGTTTGCGCCGGGTGCCACGGCGATCTGGTTCTCGCCCTGATCGTCGACCGTGATCACGGCCACGCCGCTGGCAGCGTCAGCGATACGCGCGAGTGCTGTGCAGTCGACCCCTTCGGCTTCCAGAGATTGCACCGCCAGGTTGCCGGCCACATCGGTCCCGACCGCACCGATGAAGTGCACGGCTGCGCCCAGGCGAGCGGCGGCCACCGCCTGGTTGGCACCCTTCCCGCCCATGTGCTGCGCGTAGCCGGACCCCACCACCGTCTCACCGCGCCTCGGCAGTTGGGATACGCGGATGACGTGGTCGATGTTTGCGGAGCCGACGACGGCAACGCGTGCCATCTCAGGGTTGCAGGCGACGGCGGCGCCAGCCTCCCGAGCCGTCGGAGAGGTACTCGACCCGGTCGTGAAGACGGTCCGGGCGTCCTTCCCAGAACTCGAAGACGTCCGGCACGAGGCGGTAGCCGCCCCAGAACGGCGGGAGTGGGATTGCCTCGCCGGGGAAGCGCTCTTCGAGCTCTCCGATGCGCGCCTCGAGGATCGCTCGCGAGGCGACCTCCATGCCCTGCTCGGAGGCCCAGGCCGACAGTCGGCTGGCTCGCGGGCGAGTGGTCCAGTAGGCGGCGGACTCGGGATCGTCCATGGCTCGGACGCGACCTGCGACGCGGATCTGACGGCTCAGCGGTGCCCAGTGGAAGACCGCCGATGCACGCGGATTGGCGGCCAGGTCGCGCCCCTTTCGGCTGCCGCGGTTCGTGTAGAAGCGCAGCCCGTCGCGATCGAGTCCGCGCAGCAGGATCATTCGCACCGTTGGTTCACCGTCCGTCCCCGTGGTCGCCAGCGCGAAGGCGGTCGCCAGCGGCAGGCCCGCTGCCTCGGCATCCGCCAGCCACGCCTCGAGCTGCGCGACCGGATCGGGGTCGAGGTCGGCCGGGTCGATGGGCATCAGCCGTGTGCCAGGAAGTCGACGCCGGGCTCAAGCACCCAGTGTCGGGCCATTGGGGAGGGCATCGGGCCGGTATCGTAGACCGATGTCCACGACGCCCGCGCTCGATCGGCCCGATGCCGTGATCTTCGACCTGGACGGAACGCTGGTCGACACGGTCGAGCGCCGGATCGAGGCCTGGCTGCAGGCTTTCCAGGAGGCGGGCATCCCCGCCACTCGCGAGGCTGTGAGCCCGCTCATCGGCGCCGACGGCAAGGCGCTCGCCCGCCGGATCGCGAAGGAAGCTGGACGTAGCCTCGATGAGGAGGCGGTCGAGGCGACCGACCGACGCTCGGGCGAGATCTACCAGGCTCTGAACGTGGATCCGAGACCGCTTCCCGGAGCTCGCGAGCTGGCGCAGGCGCTCGATCGCGCCCGGATCCCCTGGGCGATCGGCACCTCCAGCCGGCGCGAGCAGGTGCGTGCCTCGGTTGACGCCCTGCGCCTTGCGCGGGAACCGACCATCGTGGATGGCAGCCACGTCGAGCACGCGAAGCCCGAGCCGGATCTGTTGGTGATGGCCGCCAGTCAGCTGTCGGTCGACCCCAGGCAAACCTGGTACGTAGGTGACAGCACCTTCGACATGCAGGCAGCAGTGGCGGCGGGGATGTATCCGATCGGGGTGACGACCGGCTCAGCAGACGTCGATGCGCTCCGGGGTGCTGGCGCTGCCGAGGTGATCGGGTCGCTGCTCGAGCTCGGGAGACGGATCAGACGGTTGGCTGCCCCGTCTGCCAATAGGGCGTGATCCCGTACGCGTCGTAGATCTGCGCGTAGTGACGCTCCGCGTCCTCGCCGTCCAGGCTGGTCTGGTAGGCGGGCGCGCTCATGACGGCCTCCTTCTCCCGGTCCAGGTAGAGGCCTTCCGGGTTGACTCGGTCGATCGCCTCCAACGGGATCAGGCGCTGCTGCTTCCCGATCCCAAGGAGACCGCCCCAGCTTACCCAGACGAACGGCGCGCGCAGCCGCACCGTGTCGACGAGAACGTCCTCGACCGTGCCGATCTCCTCGCCAAGCCGGTCGTAGACGGTGCGGCCGGTGAGGTCGTCGTCGAGGTTCTCCAGGTCTGCGGGGGTCAGGCCACTCCGGCTCAGACGATCGAGATCGCGAGCGGGCATGGTCATGGTCATGCGAGCGTTCCTCCAGCTTCCTTCCTTGCCAGCTGAGCGGCGCACGATCCATGCCCGCCACGGAGCGATACCATCCGACCGTGCCGCTGGAGACGTATCGCAAGAAGCGAGACTTCGGTCGGACTCCCGAACCAGCGCCGGGCCTGGTCGGGGAGGGCGTCGGGCGCTTCGTGGTGCAGCGCCATCGGGCCACCCGCCTTCACTACGACCTTCGCCTGGAGGTGAACGGTGTGCTGGCCAGCTGGGCCGTGCCGAAGGGGCCGACGCTCGATCCAGGTGCCCGCCGTCTTGCCGCCCGGACGGAAGACCATCCCATCGGGTACCTGGAGTTCGAGGGGGTGATCCCCACGGGCCAGTACGGCGCGGGGGACATGATCGTCTGGGACTGGGGCACCTACGAACCGGAGGAGACCGATGATCCGGCGTCGGCGCTGGCGGCTGGCGAGCTCAAGTTCCAGCTGTTCGGCGAGAAGCTGCGCGGTCGCTTCACCCTGGTCCGCACCGGCGGCCGCCGCGACAAGTACGGACGCCAGACCGACTCGGACTCCTGGCTGCTGCTCCACAAGCGCGACGATCACGCCGTCGCGGGGTGGGATCCGGAAGCGCATCCCGCAAGCGTGCGCACGGGGCGGACGAACGACGAGG
>VBKA01000141.1 GCA_005879815.1 Chloroflexota bacterium | reverse complement strand
AGTTTCGCGGCGTTTCGCCCCACGGTCCACACGCCATCGACCTGCTGGACCATGCCGGCCTCGCGGTAGGTGCGCGCCAGCTCCTCGATGATGAACGGCACACCCTCCGACTGGGCGTGGATGGCGGCCATCGAGGCAGGATCGATCGGTCCCCCCAGCGCCTGCGTCGCGAGCTCCCCGCTCTCGAGCTGGCTGAATCGACCGGGCCGCAGCCTCCGCACCAGGCCCATGCGCTCCATGTCCGCCACGACGTTGACCGCCTCCGTCGCAGTCGCGAACTCATCGGGCCTGATGGCCAGAAACAGGAAGATGGGGCTATCCGCATCGGCTCGCACGACGTAGCGCAGCATGCGAAGGGTGTCGTCATCGGCCCATTGCACGTCGTCGATCAGCAGCGCCACCGGAGCCTGGCGGGCCGCCGTGCCCACCGCCACGCCGGCCAGGTCGAACGTCCGCAGCAGCTTGGCATCGCGCGAGAGGGCTTCCAGCCCGGGCTCGTCACGGCCCGACATAGCGTCGATCACCCGTAGGACCGATGCCTCCGCAGGTGTCCCGGCGATGGCCTCGCGCAGCGCGGGCGCGGCGAAGATGCTCTGGGCAAGTAGGAACGGACCTCGGATCTCCTCGTCGGCGGTCACCGCGATCGTGGTGAAGCCGGTGCGGGCTGCCAGCTCGGCCGCCGCCAGCAGGAGTCTCGTCTTGCCGATGCCGGGCTCGCCCTCCAGCGTCACCGCGGAGAGATTCGTTCGGGCGTCACGCAGCTCCTGGTCGATGGCCGCCATCTCGGCCGCGCGGCCCACGACCGACCCGGTGACCCGGCGCAGCTGGACGGCGAGCGAGCACTGGGGCTGGATGCGGGGATCGAGGGCACTGCCGCCCAGCGTCTGCACCCAGGGGAGCTCGGGCGGCGTGCCGGTCGCATCCCCGATTGGGGTGCTTGGGGCGGCCATGGTCCGGGGATTATGGCCCGAATCAAGGAGTTTGGTCATCTGACTTGGAAGCTCAGCGGGCGAGCCCTACGACCGGGGGACTTCTTGAGCGCCCAGCTCATCGTCCGTCCGTCACCAGACGGCAATAGGTTGAGCCGCGGCGCCTCGCCGCCGCCGGAGCCTATTCGCCCCGCGCACCGGTCTCCTAGGCGCGTGGATTCGGCTCGGGGCGACCGAGCAGGAAACCCTGGCCAAGGTGGACGTTCAGCTCGATCAGCGCATCGCGCTCGTCCTGCGTTTCGATGCCCTCCGCGATGAGCTCACAACCGGTCTCGGCGGCGAAGTAGGCGAGGCCGGAGACCAGCGACCGACGGATGGGATCCCCGGCGATGCCATGAACCCACTCCATGTCGAGCTTCACGTAGGCGGGCTGCAGGCTGAGGATGTGGCGCAGGCTGGCGTAGCCGGAGCCAGCGTCATCGACGGCCAGCTGCACGTTCGCTCCCAGGCGCCCGAACGCGGCGAGGACCGCGTGGTAGTCGTCGATGCGCTCGTGTTCGGTCAGCTCGACGATCATGGGCCGGCCCGCGCGTCCGATGATCTCCGGCAGGTCCGTGTCGTGCTCGAGCACGTCGGGGGAGATATTCACGCTCAGTGCGACGTCGGATGGCAGCGTCGCGGCGGCATCGATCGCCGCGGCCACGGTTGCACGCTGGAGTGCGGCGCCCATGCCCAGCCGGGCGGCTTCCGCGAATCGGACCTCCGGACGGACGCCATCGCTGAATCGCGTCAGTGCCTCCACCGCCACGAGGGTCCCGCCGTCCAGGCGCACGATGGGCTGGAGCACCATCATGAACCGCTGCCGCGCGATGATCCGTCGCAGACCAAGGATGGCGGCATTCGTCGTCTCGGCGTGCTCGATGGCCGGGCGCAGGGCGGTCACGATGAAGTCCGTGGCATCGATGAGGTCGGCCAACCGGTGGGAGAGCGGTCCCGAGGCTTGATCCGGCCGCTGACCGTAGACGAGACAGCCGATCGGCTGCGCCTTCGAGCCCAGGCTGAAGGGGACGAATGCGAGCTCCGTGGTCTCGCCGCTGGCGTCAGGTGGCCCCGACGGTGTGTCGAGCCACGGACCGGTCTTTGCGTGCCTGGCGATCTCCGAGCCAGGATCGTGGGGGACGAGCTTTGTGGGCGGGTAGCGGTTGACGATCGGCCCCGCGGCCGCCACGCAGCGGGCGGATCCCCGCTCGAATGCGAGGATCGCCACGGAATCCAGGCCCAGGGTGGCCGGGAGTCGCTCGGTCAGGGCTCCCGCAAGCGTCAGCAGCGGTGCATCCCGCGGCAGCTCCGGCAGGAACGCTGCCAACCTGCGCCGATATTCCCGGCTCGCTTCCTGCTCGCGAGTCAGGGCCTCGCGGCCGCGGATCTGGGCCCGGACCCGGGCCACAAGCTCGGGGACGGAGACCGGCTTGACGACGACGTCGTCCGCTCCTCGGTCGAGCCCGACAATGCGGTCGGCCTCAGTGGTGGACCCGGTCACCAGGATGACCGGCAGGGTTCGAAAGCCAGGATCCGATCGCAGCTCGCGAAGGGTCGCGATGCCATCCACGCCCGGCATGTTGAGGTCGAGCAAGACGACCGAGATCTGTGCGCTACGAATCAGCTCCATGGCGCGCCGGCCATTTGAGGCGAGCAGGACCGAGAAGCCTTCACGTTCAAGCCCGGCACGGAACAGCGTCCGGATGCCCTGGTCGTCATCCGCGACCAGGATCACCGGCCGATCGGGTATGTTCGGATCGGGCTCGGACAGAGAGCCCAGCGGCAATTCCTCCATTTGGCTGACCAAGGTGCGTCGCACCCGGCGCAGACGATTGCAGGGAAGGCTGCTCGGCGACGAGGAACAAGTTCCGGTCTGAGGTGGCTAGCCTTTGGTCCCAGGGTCCGTCAAAGATTCTGCGACGCTATCCAGCTGCTGCGAGTCGAGGAGCTTGAGGCCCGCTCGGCCGACTCGGGTCACGACCCCCTCGCATTCGAGTCCCCGCAGGACGCGTCCGGTCATCTCGCGACTCGTGCCCACCAGGCCCGGCAGGTGGGTTCGGGTGAGGACGGGCGGATCCGCAAAGAAGAGGTCCCGATATCGAGCGAGGACTCGGATTACTCGTCGCCGCGCGTCCTGGTGCAGGAAGCCATCCAGCTTCTCGGTCAGGAGGTTCAAGAACATGGCCATCCGATCGATCACGTTCAGCGCGAGGCCTGAATCGTTCTCGGCAGCCTGACGGAAATCGCGTCCTCGCCAGGTGGCAACCACGCCATCGGTGAGCGTGAACAGATCGACGCTCGAAATCGTGGCAGACACGCTCGTGACCCCGAACATCTCGCCCGGGTATGCGACACCCACCACGAGCTGCTGACCGTCCACCGTCGTCCTGCGGAACGCTCCATGACCCCTCACCATCAGGGTCAGCGGAATCTCGTCCCCCTGGCGAAAGATCAGATCGTCGACGCGGGTCTGCTGAACTCGAGCACGTTCGGTGAGGAACTTGACCGTCCTGGGATGGCTGCCAGGGAGACTGGCAGCCACGAGCGCCGCGAGGTCAAGTTCACGCTTGTCGACAGCGAGCATGAGAAGATTGTAGACGGACCGAGACAGATCTGTTCCGATGTAGACAGGGTTGTCTCGCAGCGTCCGGTGCGCTAGGCTGAATCGGCATGCAGACGCAGCAGCGCCAGATCCACCTGGGGTCGGAGGCGCTCGCGGATGCCCGACACATCTGCGCCCTCTTCGACGGTCCCGAGGACGCATACTCCGTTGTCCTGCCGTTTGTCGCCGAGGGGCTCAACGACGGCGATCGGGTCATCTACCTCACGGAGAACCCGGAGCAGCTCCGGGGTCGACTGCGCCCGCACCTCGATCCTGCGCGCACGGACTCCGGTCAGCTCGATTTCCGGCCCTGGGCGCAGACCTACCTCGTGGACGGCACCTTCATCGGCTCGCGCATGCTGGCCTACGTCCGCCAGGCGTTGGGGGAAGGAACCGACCTCGGCTACCCGGCGACCCGGTTGATCGGCGAGATGGAGTGGGCGCAGGGAGACGTCTGCAGCCTGCGGGATCTCGTCACGTACGAGTCAGGGATCGACGCGATCCTGGGCCGGCCTCCGCACACGCTGGTCTGCGCGTACGACGTGCGGCGGCACAACGCAAGCCGGATCGCAGCCGTGCTCGGCGTGCACCGGGCAGCCTTTGTGGGCGGAAGGCTGCAACGGACCAATGGCAACGCCGTGACGACGACGCCTCG
>VBKA01000140.1 GCA_005879815.1 Chloroflexota bacterium | reverse complement strand
TTCGGGCGGCTGGGCCTCGCGGTGGCGGTGACCTCCGGCGTGCTCATGCTCACGACGACGGCGCTCCGCGCACCCTTCCTCGTGCCGATCGCGCTGCTCGGCCTCGCCTGCACGGCCCAGGCCGGACGTTCCATCGCCCGAGAACGCGCCAACCGCTGAGATCCCGGCGGGGGCTTTCGCCGGAGCCGGCGCATACTGGCGGCTGGGCACGCAGCGTGTGAGCGCGATGATCCCCGCCCTCCAAGCCCGCGACATCGGGCGTGAATATCTCGATCAGCCCACCCTTGACGCGGTTGAGCTGCATCGCAACCTGCGCGAGATGGCGATGCTCAATCGGCTGCCCGGGGGAGTGGGAGCCAGCCGACGCGCGATCGAATGGCTCCTGGACGGCGCGGGGGCGATGGTCGTCCTTGACGTCGGTACCGGCCCAGGAGACCTCCCGGCCGCGCTCGCGCGTCATCACAGCGCGCGCGAACTGCAGGTCCTGGCCTGTGACCTGCGACCGGAGGTCCTCGAGTACGCGGCGCGACGGTTGGCCCGTGTCGGCCATGTTCAGCTGCTGGAGGCGGATGCCCGGCGCCTCCCGCTCGCCGACGAGAGCGTCGACGTCGCGCATGCCTCGCTCCTCGTCCATCACCTGGATCCGCCGGATGCCGTGCGAGCCCTGGGCGAGATGCGCCGGGTGGCGCGCCGGGGAGTGGTGGTGAATGACCTGCGCCGTGGACGCGTCGCGTACGCAGCCACGGCCATGACCGTCCTGGGCCTCGCCCGCGGGCGCTACACGCGCCATGACGGCGTGCTCAGCGCCCGCCGCGCCTACACGCTCACGGAGCTTGACGAGCTCGCTGCCTCCGCGGGACTTCGCCGGGTCCGCCGCTCAACGGCGTTCCTGCCGCGCGTAGTAACCGTGTACCGATGACGCTTCCCTCGAGCTGCGAGATCCTCGTCGTGGGGGCGGGGCCGGCCGGATCCGCGCTGGCGACGGCCCTGGGCCGTGCTGGCCGCGATGTGCTCCTCGTCGAGGCGCGGCGCCATCCCCGGACCAAGACCTGCGCCGAGTACGCGAGTCCGCGCATCGCGGAAGAGTTGGCAAGGCTGGGGTCCTCCGCGGCGGAATGGCAACTCTCGGCGGTCCCTCTGCGGGGTATGCAGGTGATCGTGGGCGGGGAATCGTTCGGGCTCCGTTACGCAGACCATGGAGGCGAACGGGCGGCGTGGGGCCTCGACCGTCGTGCCTTCGACGCGCGTCTCGCCACACAGGCCGGGGAGGCTGGAGCGGTCGTGGCCGAGCGCGTGGCTTTTCGGCGACCGCTCGTGGCGGACGGACGCGTGACAGGTGCCGTGCTGCACGATTCCGGAGGCACGCACGAGGTTCGAGCGCGGTGGGTGGTGGGAGCCGACGGCGCGCGGTCCCGCGTGGCGGGCTCGCTCGGCGTGAGCCGACGCGTTCTTGCGCCACGCCGCCTGGGCCTCGTTGCCCGGTACGAGGCCGTGCCGGAGCTCGACGGGCATGGCGAGATGCACGTTGGGAACGGGTACTACGTCGGTCTGGCGCCGGTCCCGAGTGAACAGCTGAATGTCGGGATGGCGTTGCCGCTGCCGCATGGTGGCACTGCGCGGCTTCCAGCCCAGCACCGCTTCGAGTCGGCGATTGCCGGCCTGCCCGCGGTGTCTGCCCGCCTGCGGGGATCCCGTCGCCTGACCCCCATCCACGGCGCTGCGCCTATCGGTCATCGGGTGGCTCGCGCCGCTGGCGATGGGTGGCTGCTGGTCGGGGACGCGGCCGGGTTCATCGATCCGTTCACGGGCGAGGGGATCTATCGCGCGTTGCGCTCGGCCCGCCTGGCCGCCGAGGCCCTGGCGGGACCGGACGTCGACGTCGCGCACGACTACGTCGCGGCGCGTCGTGCCGCGTTCGCCTCCAAGGACGCGCTCACCTGGCTCATCCAGGGAATGCTGGCCGCTCCGCCCCTTCTCTCGTATGCAGTCCGGCGCCTCGGGGCGCGACCGCGGCTGGCCGAGGTGCTCGGCGGCGCGCTGGGCGACTGCCGTCCGGCGACCGATGCGCTCTCTCCCGCCGCCCTGATCGCGATGCTGCGCCCATGAGAAGTGCGCTTCGCATCCGGATGCACGCGCCGCTCGAGCGCGTCTTTGCGCTCGCCGCGGACGTCGAGCGTTGGCCAGAGTGGTTGCCGCACTATCGCTACGTCCGCCGCCTGCCGGACCCCACCGGCGAGCGCCGATTCGCGATGGGCGCGCGTCGTGGCCCGATCCCGGTACGTTGGGAGGCGATCCAGCGGCCGTGTCCGCCCGACGGCGTCATCGAGTTCGAGCACACCGGCGGCGTGACGCGCGGTATGCATGTCGCCTGGCGCCTCAGCCAGGGCGACGACGGTGTCGACGTCACCATCGAGCATCAGCTCACCCTGCACTGGCCGGTTATCGGCGAGTTGGTTGCGAGCTGGGTCATCGGTCCACAGTTCGTCGAGGCCATCGCGCGGCGGACACTGCGTCGCATCAAGCAGCTGTCGGAGGACGGCCTGGGGGTATGGGCCGACGAGGTAGGGGTATGAGGCGGGCAGTGATCACCGGCATCGGCGCCGTCACGCCCGTCGGTCACGGGGCCAATGGCCTGTGGGCCGGCGTGCTTGCCAACCAATCGGCCGTCAAAGCCATCGACCGCTTCGACGCCAGCCCGTTCCCGTCGCGCATCGCGGCGCAGATCGACGATTTCGTGCCGGGCGACCACCTCGATGCTCGTCGAGCACGACGCCTGGACCGGTTCAGCCAGCTCACGGTCGCAGCGGCGCGGATGGCGGTCGAGCATGCCGGCCTGCCAATGCCGGACGGACGTGCGGATCGGACGGGGATCTGGATCGGCTCGGCACTCGGTGGGGTGGCCTTCGGCGAGGAGCAGCACGCCAACTACCTGGCTCACGGCTCCCGCGGCGTGGCGCCGACGCTCGCGACTGCGGTCTTCGGTGGCGCCGGTGCCAGCAACGTGGCGATCGACCTTGGCATCCACGGCCCGGCGGTCGGCAACGCCAACTCGTGCGCCTCGGGTGCTGTCGCCATCGGTCAGGCGCTGCATGCCATCCGCGACGGAAGCGTCGACGTCGCGCTCGCCGGGGGGGCGGAGGCCCCTCTCGCGCCGCTCACGCTGGGCGCCTTCGCGATGATCCGCGTCCTCTCGTCTCGCAACGACGATCCGGCAACCGCTTCGCGACCCTTCGATGCCGGGCGCGACGGGTTCGTCATGTCGGAGGCCGCCTGCGTGCTCGTGCTCGAGGAGGCGGAAGCGGCTGAACGCCGCGGGGCCACGATCCTCGGCGAGGTGGCCGGCTATGGCGCCTCGACCGATGCCTATCACCTCACCGCGCCACTTCCTTCCGGCGAGGCGGCGGCCCTGGCGATTCGCAGCGCGTTGGCTGACGCGCAGCTCGAGCCGGAAACGATCGGTTATGTCAACGCGCACGCCTCCAGCACGCAGCTCAACGAGCTGGCGGAGGCGAAGGCGCTGCACCTGGCCCTTGGGTCAGGCGCTGCACAGGTTCCGGTCTCCGGCACCAAGGGACTGTACGGACACCCGCTCGGGGCGAGCGGCGCGCTCGAGGCGGCGATCACGGCGATGGCGCTCGACCGTGGCCTGCTGCCGGGCACCTGCAACCTGGAGGTCCTCGACGAGCGCTGTGAGCTCAACGTTCTCCGGGAACCCTGCGCGACCCGACCCGAGGCCGCCCTCTCCACCTCCTTCGGCTTCGGCGGCATGAACGCCGCCCTCGTCCTGCGATCTGCAGAGGCGATATAGGTATCCGCGGCCGTCTCGATT
>VBKA01000288.1:419-1463 GCA_005879815.1 Chloroflexota bacterium | reverse complement strand
CCCATCATCCGTCTGTGGTTGGTGGTGTTCGTTCCGTTTGCCGTACTGCCGTTCGTGTTCATATCCGGGATAGTGGTGCCGCACTCGGCGCTGTGGCCCCACGCCGCGTTCCACATCGTCTATTTGCCGATCCTTGTGGTCGCGTTGTGGGCGCTGTGGCATTTCGTCCGCGAGACCTCCAACCTCGCCCTTCGCGCGATCGCGGCGCTGATGCTGCTCTGCCAGAGCTCAGGAGCCTTCGGACACGCCGGCGAGCTGGTGGCGGTGGCGCAGGCCGGCTTCTTCAGCGCGCCGGAATCGATCTTCAACCAGAACCCTCACATGTTCTTCGCGAAGTTCGCGCTCCTTGGGATCATCGCGAGCCAGCTGCTGCTCATAGTGCTGACGATCACGGCGGCGATCCTGCGACTAATGCGCCGTTCCGCAAGATTGGCCGGCGGGCCGGCGTCCACGTCCGCCTGAACGACCGGCGGTCCGGACATGCATCCCGCGGCGGTCTCGTCCATGGAAGAATCCGCGCGTGGGGATGAAGGCGCGCGCGGTCGTGGCCCTGACCCCACTCGGCATCGCTGTCGTTGCCGCGGCCCTGACGGCCTTCGTCGCGCGGATGATTGGGCCCCCTTACTTCGGGACTGAGCCTGCGGTGGTCGCGTCGCTCGGCCTCGGCGCCCTGGCCACCGCGGCTATCGGACACGCGACCTGGCGGAACGACCGCGCGGTCGGACTGGCGATCGTGCTGGGTGCGTGGTCGCTTGTGGCCTATCTCGTAGTGCTGGGTCTCGCCAGTCTGACTCACGCGATCCTTGGGCAGGACCTCGTTGCCGGCACCGCGGCCAGGCTGGCGGTCGGCGGGCACATTCCACCGCTGACGCTCTTCGTCATGACGGGCCTCCTGGCAAGGCGCACGCTGCTCAGAGAGCGCGCGATTGACTGGCCACTGCTCGTGGCAGCCAGTCTCGCCGCGGTTCTCTTCGGAGCTACTTTCACTTTCGCGCATCCGGCCGCCCCATTTGCAGACGTGTCGCCGATAGTCGACCTGCCCGG
>VBKA01000288.1:0-403 GCA_005879815.1 Chloroflexota bacterium | reverse complement strand
CCGGTCCTGCTGGTCTGGGCTCGGCGCGGTGAACCCCAGGCGGATTCCGGACGCCTCGCAACCGCCGCGGTCGCATCCCTTATGCCCGTGTGCCAGATATTGCTGTGCACCTTGCTCGGGTTCGCCGTTGACGCCAGCGGAATCAGCCGACAAGGTGGCGCGGTCATCCTGCTCGTGGGCCTTGGCGCGGCCTGGCCGCTCAGTGCGGTCGGCTACGGACTGGCGGTTCGCGGCCGCGACGCGCCCTACACCGTCAGCACCGGCGTGCTCGTCCGGGCTGGCTCTTTGGTCCTCGGAGTGATGACCGCGATGATCGCCATTTGCGCTGGGCTGCTCATAAGCCTTGGTCGCGGTCTTGGGACCACTCTCGCGATCGCAATCTCGGTTGTCGTCGTCGCGATCG
>VBKA01000138.1 GCA_005879815.1 Chloroflexota bacterium | reverse complement strand
CCTATCACGGCGCCACCGCGGGTGCGATCAGCGTCACGGGTGACCCGCGACGCTGGGCAAACGAGTCAGGAGGCGTCCCCGGCGTGATCCGGGTGCTGGACCCCTGGCGCTGGGGACGCGAGGAGCCTGAGCCAGTGGATGAGCACCTCGCCTATCTCGAGGAGGTCATCCAGTACGAGGGGCCGCACACCATCGCGGCCTTCATCCTCGAGACGGTGACCGGCACCAACGGAATCCTGATTCCGCCCGATGGCTACCTCCAGGGCGTCCGCGAGCTGTGCACCCGCCACGGCATCCTCCTGATCGCCGACGAGGTGATGGCCGGCTTCGGCCGAACCGGGCGCTGGTTCGCGGTCGACCATTGGGACGTGGTGCCCGATCTGCTCACCATGGCCAAGGGCCTCACCAGCTCCTACCTCCCGCTGGGCGCGGTGGCCATGAAGCCGGAGATCGCCCACGCCTTCGACGAACGGGTCTACTACGGCGGCCTGACCTACTCTGCGCACCCTATGAGCTGCGCGGCGGCGATCGCGGCGGTCAACGTGCTGCGGGACGACGACCTGGTCGGCAACGCCGCCCGCCTCGATCCCGTGATGCGTTCGCTGCACGCCGACCTTGCCGCGAAGCACCCCAGCGTGGGCGCCACCCGGAACATCGGCCTGTTCGGGATCATCGAGCTGATTCGGAATCGCTCCACCCGTGAGCCGATGGCGGCCTTCAACGCCGGCTCCCCGGAGATGAGCGCGCTGGAGGCGCGCCTGCGCACCGACGGCCTGTACACCATGACCCACTGGAACGGGCTCTTCACCAACCCGCCGCTGTGCATCACCGAGGAGGAGCTGCGCGATGGCTTCGCGATCATCGACGCTGCCCTGGAGGTGACGGACGCCGCGGTGGCCTGACCGGCATCCCCCTGCCACTCCGGACCGCTCCCAACCCCCTTGCACCTGGCTGTACCGTAGCGGGCGATACCGCGCACGAAGCTGCGGGGCTTGATCGGAGAGGGACGCCCATGACAGCCGCCACCTTCGAGGAAACCGTCCGGCCGGACGGACGGCACGAGCTGACGACGCGCGCCGAAGCCGCCGTCTCAGACAGCCCGCTTTACAACCAGGACCTGGCGCCGGTTCCCATTGAGAGGCGCACCTGGAACACGTACAACTACGTGGCGCTCTGGATCGGCATGGCGCACAACATCCCGACCTGGTTGCTCGCCTCGGGACTCATAGCGCTGGGGATGGACTGGGTGCAGGCGATCCTCACCATCGCCCTGGCCAATGTCATCGTCCTGGTGCCGATGCTGCTGAACAGCCACGCGGGGACGAAGTACGGGATCCCGTATCCGGTCTTCGCACGCGCGTCATTCGGCGTCTTTGGCGCGAACCTGCCCGCCCTGCTGCGCGCAGGCGTGGCCTGCGGCTGGTTCGGGATCCAGACCTGGATCGGCGGCGGCGCGATCTACGCGCTCCTGGGCGTGATCCTCGGAGAGGGCTGGACGAAGGCTGCGCCGCTCTCGCTTGGTTTCGGAACCGCGGGCACGCAGCCGTGGACCCTGTGGCTCAGCTTCCTGATCTTCTGGGCGCTGAACATCCTCATCATCCTGCGCGGCATGGACGCCGTCCGCCGGTTCGAGAATTGGGCGGCTCCATTCGTGCTTGCGGTCGCCATCTTCCTGCTGATCTGGATGGTGATCCAGGCCAAGGGCTTCGGACCGATCCTGAATGAACCCGGCAAGGTCGGCTGGGGCAGCGACTTCTGGCTGAAGCTCTTCCCACCGTCGCTGATGGGCATGATCGCGTTCTGGTCAACGCTGTCACTGAACATGCCCGACTTCACGCGCTTCGGGCGCAGCCAGCGCGCGCAGGCCATCGGCCAGATCCTGGGCCTGCCGACCACCATGACCGTTTTCCCGCTGATTGCGGTGTTCGTGACATCGGCCACGGTGGTGGTCTATGGCCAGGCGATCTGGGACCCGGTGGCGCTGACCGCAAAGTTCGACAACGCGGCGGTCGTGGCCTTCGCGGTGTTCGCGCTGGCCGTCGCGACGCTGTCGGTCAACGTGGCGGCCAACATCGTCAGCCCGTCCTACGACTTCTCGAACGCGTGGCCCAGGCTCATCAGCTTCCGCACCGGCGGCCTGATCACCGGCGTGATCGGGATCTTGATCCAGCCCTGGAATCTGCTCAGCGATCCGCACGTGTACATCTTCACGTGGCTCGGCTTTTACGGCGGCGCGACCGGCGCGATTGCCGGCGTGCTGATCGCCGACTACTGGCTGATGCGTCGAACGCGGCTCAACCTGGCGGAGCTCTACAAGACCACCGGCGTGTATCGATACGCCGGCGGGTGGAACTGGCGGGCGGTGGTCGCATTGGCCATCGGGGTGATCCTCGCCGTGGGCGGCGCATACACCGCATCCGGCACCCAGGGTCCGTTCCCAGCCGATGGGCTCATCGGCTTCCTCAAGCCGCTGTACGACTACAGCTGGGTGGTGGGCCTGCTGGCCGGCTTCCTTGCGTACACCGGCCTGACCATTGGCTTCCCGAGGCGCGAGCGCATGCCCGAACCGACGGTCGAGCCGGCCGTCTAGGCCCACCCGCAGACACGCGTCTCTAAGGCCCCTCCGCTGAGGGGCCTCAGGCTTGCTGGTCGCCCCTCAGGCGAAGCCGGCTGATCAGAGGACGTGCGGTGGGCCCCTGCAGGACGAGGGTCAGCAGCGTCGCGCCAAAGACGATCCCCTGCAGCAGCTCCCGTTGAGGGAGGTCCTGAGGTAGCGAGAGAGCAAGCGCAACGGAGACGGCCCCGCGCAGGCCCGACCAGGCGATGACGTGGAGCCAGGATTGCGGCATGGCAGCGTGGAGTCTGCCGAGCCGATGGAGCAGCCACGCGGACCCTCCGAGGAGGCCGTAGACGATGACGGCTCGCGAGACCAACAGGGCTGCGAGCACGGCAATGCTGGCAACGGCTGCGGCGAGCAGCTGCGAGACCACGATGGCGAGCCCGATGAGCAGGAACACCAGTGTGGTGGCGAGGAAGGCGATGAACTCCCAGACAATGTCGATCGCCTGGCGCGTTTCCGCAGTCATCCCGAACCGCCGCCCATAACCCGAAAAGACCAGGCCGCAGGCCACGGTGGCGATGAGACCCGACAAGCCCGCCTCGGCGGCCAGGAGGTAGCTGCCATAGGCGGCCACCAGCGAGATGGCGACTTCGACGAGGTGGTCGTCCAGGCCATTGAGCACCAGCGAAGCGGCGAAGCCGATGGCGATCCCGATCAGAGTCGAAGCGACAAAGGCGGCGACCAGCTCCCAGGCAACGCCAGCCGGCCCGATTGGGGCACCCAGCGCACCGACCGCGATGCTGAAGATGACAACCCCGGTGCCGTCGTTGAACAGGCTCTCGGCCTCGACCAGGGTGGTGAGCCTGCGAGTGGCGCCCGACTGGGCCATCACCGCCAGGATCGCCGCCGGGTCCGTGGCGGCGACCATGGTGCCGACCAGGAAGCTGAGGCGGAAGTCGAGGCCGATGGCCATGCTGAGAACGGCTCCCACCAAAAGGGCGGTGACGAGGACGCCCGGCACGGCCAGAAGCAGCACCGCCGGCAGCGAAGGGATCAGCAGCCGCAGATCCGTGCGGTAGGCGCCCTCGAAGACGAGGGCTGGCAGCAGCACGGCCAGGATGAGCTGAGGCTCGATGCGGATCTCGATGGGCGGCCGGAGGACGGCCACCACCACACCCAGCAACACGAGCGCCACGCTGTAGGGCACAACCACCAGCCGTCGGGAGATGAGCACCACGATGCTCGCCGCCGCCACGAGGACGACGAAGACCTCCATCGCGCCAATCGTCGCCGAGCCGCTCACACCGCCCTCCAGATACAAGAAGACTGCGCGTCCGCGCAGTCTCCACCGAGGCGTCGGGGTATCGGCGCCACGCCGCGCCGCGGCCGCCTTCACGGCGGCCGGGCCACAGGATACGGGGTCAGCGCCAGGCGTCGTCGATGCGCGCGACTACCTCCGAGAGTGACCTAGCGACGAGAGTCCCTACCCGCAACTCCTGGGGCAGCTCCTGGATGACGCCCCACGGCCCGCGGCGCACCCAGACCGGGTGCATGCCGGCCGCCGCGGACGCAGTGACGTCGTTGTCGACGCGATCGCCGACATAGGCGACCAGGGCAGGGTCTGCGACTCCCATCAGCTCCACGGCCTTTTGGAAGAACGCCGCATCGGGTTTGTACACGCCCATCTCATCGGACATGGCCATCACGTCGGGCTCGAAGCCGAGAGCGCGCAGCTCCGGGGTGCGACGCGCCGGCTGGTTGGCGAGGATCGCGACCCGGTAGCCCCGGGCGCACAGCTCCTGCACAGCCGGCAAGGCGTCGGGGTAGCAGTCAACCGGCTGGAAGCCGCCGTAGAGATCCTCGGCCCGCGGCAGCAGCTCACGCCAGTGCGGCGCTCCAACGATCTCGAACGCGGTCCGATGGTCCCCTCCCGTGGCGATCTCCGCGCCGAGGGCGGCCATCAAGGTCAGCCGGGGAACGCCCAGCAGGTCTGCCCACACCGACCAGACCCGCGTCTCATCGATGAGCGTCTCGCCCACGTCGAGTGCGACCCAGCGCGATTCCACGAGCGGCTAGCCTAGCGGCATGTTCGCCGGCACGTCGATGCTGTTGGCCGGGGCGCTCTTCATCGGCTC
>VBKA01000097.1 GCA_005879815.1 Chloroflexota bacterium | reverse complement strand
GAGGTCCTGCCAGAGCACGTGGCTGACGCCGTCCTCGCACTGACGGCCGGTGACCTGTCGCAGACCACCGGGCTCCTGATCCCGGTTGACGCGGGGGTGGCGGCCGCATTTCTGCGCTAGCCCGCGCCTGCTGCGGCGACGCCGCGGCGGTATGCCTCCGCCTCCCACTCCTCGATGAAGCGGCGCTCTTCGGGTTCGAGCACGCGAACACCACCGAGGCGCGATGCACCGAACCCGATCCGGATGGCATCCAGGTACACATCGCGTGCGGTCTCGGCTTCCCGCGCTGAATCCGCGGCAGCAAAGACGCCGAGTCCGGCGACCACAACGATTGTGGGGAGCAAGCGACGCGCCTCGACGTGGCGGACCAATGCCGCGTCCACCCACCGAGTGAGCCGGCGCGCCTCCATGTGCTCCGGCATCTCCAGCCAGAGCGGCCAGGAACCGGTGTAGACGATCTGGTCGGGGGTGATCGGCCCACCGAGGACCAGCCTGCGGCCCAGCTCCAAAGTCGCGACACGTAGGGCGTCCGGCGACGCGTCAAAGACCACGACCTTGGGCTCGGATCGGCCAGAAAGGGATGTGCGCAGCGCCGATTCGAGGTTCTCGGCGAGCTCGCTCGAAGGAGCACTCGGGGGGTCGGGTGGCTGGTCTGCGCCGTTCTTGCCCCTTTCCGCAGCCGCGAGGTGACCGCGGATCGTGTCGACCACTCCCCGTGAGGCGGCGCTAACGGCCGATGCCTCGTCGCCCCCGGCGATCAACCCGTGGCTCTGCAGCAGCAGGACGTCGGGGGCAGGCTTGCTCCGCTGCTGCTCGAACAATATCCGGGTACGCTCTATCGCCCGCGCCAGCGGCAGGCCCGGGTTCACGTACGGCACCCACAGGACGGCGTCGCCGAACAGCTCGTGGGCGACCGTGGCCCCATCGACCGCACAGCACACCGCGTTGACGATGGTGGGGTGCGTGTGGAGGACGAAGCGTCCTGGGATGAGAGCATGGAAGAGCACCTCGACCGAAGGCCGCTGGTCGCCGGAAGGACGAAGCCTGGCGGCCATCGCGACAGACATGACCGACGCGCTGCTGGACGCCGCGTCATCGTCGGACCCCTCTCCCAGCAACCGGGTGAGCGGCTCCATGTCGAGCGGCATCAGATCGCCGGCAGACAGCGAACCGAGCCCGACGCCGCTCGGCTTGATGTACAGCACGCCATCGGTCTTCACCGAGACGTTGCCTCCGCCGCCTCGCGAGAACTCCCGGTCGTGGCCGAAGGTGCGGGCGAGCTTCGCGGCACGTTCGACGAGTCGCGTGTGCGTCTGCGAGCCGGCCCCCTGCCGAGCCGCGTCGCTCATCGCGGTCGCAATGCCCGCAGCTGCTTGAGCGGCGATTCTGGATCGCGTCCGAAGAGGTCCACCAGGCGCAGGTACTGCGCAAAGAGGGCGTCGTAGGTGGCGCGGTGTGCGTCTCGCGGCTGGACCGTCTTGGCGGGTTCCTGGGCCAGATTGCGGGCAGCTTCGTCGAGGCCGGCAAACGCTCCTGCCGCGACCGCCCCCAGCATCGCCGCACCAACACCACTGGCATGCTGCGTCGCGCAGACCTCCAGTGGCAGGCCGGTCACATCGGCGTAGATGCCGGTCAGCAGATCGTTGCGACTGAGCCCGCCACTCACGCGGACGCGATCGACCTTCAGACCTGCGGCGGTGAATGCCTCGATGATCAGTCGGGTGCCGAAGGCTGTGGCCTCGAAAAGGGAGCGGTAGACGGCCTCCGGGGTAGTCTCCAGCGTATAGCCGAGGATGATCCCGCTCAGATCCGCATCGACCAGCGGCGTCCGTGAGCCGTTCCACCAGTCGAGCGCGAGCAGCCCACTCTCGCCGGGCGCCAGTGCCGCGGCGCGACCGCTCAGGAGATCGTGGATGGCAGCGGCGTCCTTCGGTGAATCCACGCTGCCCGCGCCCAGCGGTCGCCCCGACCGGACATACCACCCGAAGATGTCGCCCACCCCGGCCTGGCCGGCTTCATACGCGAAAAGCGCTGGAAGGATCCCATCCTCGACCACGCCGGACATGCCCTCCACGAGCACTTCTCGCTCGGCGAGAAGGAGGTGGCAGGAGGAGGTGCCGAGGACGATGAACAGCGTTCCGGGTCCGCTGACCCCGCCACCTGGCAAGGCCGCGTGCGCATCGATCATGGGGCTGGCGACCGGCGTCCCTTCGGCGAGGCCCAACCGATCGGCCCACTGCCACGCCAGGCCACCGACGACCTGGCCTGGAGGCAGAATGGGACCACGGAGCTTGGACGCGTAAAGGTCTTCGAGGGCGGGATCGAGGTCCCTGAGGAATCCGATCGAGGGAAAGCCGTCGCGCTTGTGCCACAACGCCTTGTAGCCTGCGGCGCAGGCGTTGCGTGCCAGCGCATCGGTCACCTGCCACACGACCCAGTCACCGGCCTCCACGAAGCGGTCCGCCGCGGCATAGATCTCGGGGGCGTCGTCCAGGACTTCGAGTGCCTTGGACGGGAGCCATTCCGATGACACCTTCCCGCCGTAGCGCGGCAGCCATGGCTCACCGCGACGCTGGGCAGCGGCGTTGATGCGGTCGGCCTCTGCCTGCGCCGCGTGGTGCTTCCAGAGCTTCGGCCACGCGTGCGGTTCGGCTCGAAGGGGGCCCAGCACATGGAGCGGGGTGCCATCCGCGGCGGTGGGCAGGACCGTCGAGGCGGTGAAATCGATGCCGATCCCCTTCACCGATATGCCTTCGACGCCGGCGGCAGACAGTGCTTCGCGCGTCGCGAGCTCCATGGATGCCAGCCAATCGTTCGAGTCCTGGAGCGCCCAGTCATGCGGCAGCGGATCTCCCCCATCCGGCAGCGACCGATCAATGACCCCATGCGAGAACGGCGCGACCGCTGTGGCGGCCAGCGAGCCGCTCTCCAGGTCGAGCACGACCGCCCGCACGGACTCTGTCCCGAAGTCCAGCCCAAGCGAATGGCCGGGTGTCACGCCAGCGCCTCGGGCTGCGAGCGGATCCGGCCGACCCCCTCGTGCCAGGCTCCTCCCCGCCTTGGCTCATACCGCTCGACGCTGACCGATGCGCCAACCGCCGATCGACCCTGGCTGATGTCACTCAGCTCGCCGGTGGCGATCGCCTGGACCATCACGTTGCCCAGCGCTGCGGCCTCTACCGGCCCGGCGACGACCGGTCGCTCGCAGGCATCCGCGGTGAGCTGGCAGAGCAGACGGTTCTGGCTGCCGCCGCCCACGACGTGGATACGCTCCAGCGGAGAGCCGACGAGCGACTCGAGGTCCTTGAGCGTCGCTCGATATCGGACCGCCAGGCTCTCGAAACAGCAGCGAATGACCTGCCCGACGGTATCCGGCGCCGGCTGGCCGCTCAGGATGCATGCGTTGCGGATGGCGGCCGGCATGTCGGTTGGGCTCAGGAAGCTGGGGTCGTCGGGATCGATCAAAGAACGGAATGGCTCGGATTCCTCCGCGGCGCCCAGAAGCTGATCCCATGTGTACCTGGCGCCTTCCCGCACCCATTGGCTGCGGCACTCCTGCACCAGCCACAGTCCGGTGATGTTCCTCAGGAGGCGGACCGTCCCCGCCACCCCTCCCTCATTGGTGAAGCCGCTCTCGAGCGCGTCATCGCTGACGATTGGAGCTCGCAGCTCCACACCCATCAGGCTCCATGTCCCGCTGCTGATGTAGGCACTGTGCTCGTCCAGTCCCGGAATGGCGGCAATCGCGCTGGCCGTGTCGTGGCAGCCCACGGCGACGACCGGCGCTACGCCACGAAGGCCGACCTCGGCCCCCACATCCGGTAACAGCGGCCCGAGGACCGTACCCGGCTCGGCAAGGCTGGGCAGGATCCGCAGCGGTATCTCGAGCGTCGTCAGCAGGTCGGTGGCCCACCGTTGACGACCAACGTCGAGACATTGCGTCGTCGTGGCGTGCGTGATCTCGGCAGCTTGTATCCCGCTCAGCCAGTAGTTGATCAGGTTTGGAAAGGGAAGGAGGCGATCGGCCGCTGCCAGCTGGGCATCGGCGGCCCGCACCATGCTGTACAGCTGGAAGATGGTGTTGATCTGCATCGGCTGAATGCCGGTCGCCGCAAACAGGTCCTGACGCGATACCTGTCGCAGCGCATGGTCGAGGACGCCATCGGTCCGGGAGTCGCGATAGTGGTACGGGTTGCCGTCACGGTCAAGCAGCGCGAAGTCCACCCCCCAGCTATCGACCCCCACCCCACCGACGCCTCGCGAGCTCGTCGCAACGTGTCGGGCGATTCCGGCCTTGACCTCCGCCCAGAGTCGCAGCGCGTCCCAATGGAGATGACCCATGACACTGACGGGCTGGTTGTCGAACCGATGGACCTCGCGCAATCCAAAGTGGTCGCCGTCCCAGGCGGCGGCGAGCACCCGGCCATTCGAGGCCCCCAGGTCGACGGCCAGGTAGTCCGTCACGCGACCCATTCAGACCCTCACGGCTCGCTCAACGCCAGCGGCCCGGCGTTGGCGGTGCGATCAACGACGGCCGTAGAGGGGGCCAAACGTCGCGCACGCGCGGAAGTCGGCACCCTCGGGGTCGGCCGTCCCGAGCACGGTCCATGCGCTCGGACGGAATACCTGTTCCGGCGAGACGTTGTGCATGCTGACCGGGATGCGGAGCAGCGAGGCGAGGCTCAGCAGATCCTGACCGATGTGGCCGTAGCTCATCGCGCAGTGGTTGGCGCCCCAGCTGGCCATGACCGAGTACA
>VBKA01000096.1 GCA_005879815.1 Chloroflexota bacterium | reverse complement strand
CGCGTAGGCGACGAGGAAGAACAGGACGTCGCGGCCCAGCACCCCCACGCTCACCCGGAGGTCCGTCCCCCGCCGTCCACGACGGGCCAGGATGATGACGCCGATGCCGGTGACGAACATCGCCAGCGTGGAAAGCATGAAGGGCGCCCCCAGGATGGCGCCGACGCCCACCTCGGCGGAGTTGCCGGGATCGCCGCCGAGCACGATCGGACCCACGATGGCGATGACCGGGATCAGGGTCTCCGGCATCGCCGTGGCCACCGCTGCCAGGACGCTGCCAACCGCCCCTTCGGCCAGGTTCAGCTTATGGCCGAACCACTCGATCCCATTGGTGAATAGCTCGGCTCCCACCAGAATGAGCGCAAGCGATCCGACCAGCAGGACGAGGTCCACCGGATCCTCCTGAAACTGGGCGGCGCCCAGCCTCGGCGACTGGAGCGCCGAGAGAGCTTGGGCTAGGGGCGGAGGTGCTGCGGCGCGTACGGCAAGAGCGCGACGTGCCGGGCACGCTTGAGCGCGGTTGTCAGCATGCGCTGGTGTCGGGCGCAGGTTCCCGTCTTCCGGCGCGGCTCGATCTTCGCGCGCTCGGAGAGGTATCGCCGGAGGCGATTGACCTCCTTGTAGTCAATGCTCTCGGCCTTGTCGACGCAGAAGTTGCAGACCTTGCGACGTCGCCGATCGCGGTAGTAGTCGGCTGTCTCGCGACGGGATCGTGGGCTCGCCATGGGTTGACTCGTTCCTCAGTGCAGATCAGAAGGGAATGTCATCGACGTCGACGAACGGCTCGTCGCCGGAGGCAGGTCGGCTCGCCGCCGCCTGCGGGCGGGGGGCCGCCGTCCCGGTCTCCATCGGGACATCGGTCATTCCACCACCGCTGAAACCTTCGCCAGGCTCACGCCGCTCGAGCGACTGGACGCGGTCGGCGCGAATCTCCACGCTGGTGCGCTTCTGGCCATCCTGGCCCTCCCACTCACGCGTGCGCAGCCGGCCCTCGGCGTAGACCTTGTTTCCCTTGCGGAGCTGCTCGGCCGCGCGTTCGGCGGCCTGGTCCCAGACCTCGACGTTGAACCACTGCGTCTCCTTCTGCCATTCCCCGTCGGCGCCGCGGAAGTTGTGGTTGACGGCGACGCGCAGGTTGGTGACGGCCTTGCCACCTGGCGTGTAGCGCAGCTCAGGGTCGGCACCGAGGTTGCCGATGATCATCATCTTGTTCAGGGTCATCGCGGGGTTCTCCTCTCCCTTTTCGCCTCAGGCCGTTGCCGCCCGCGCGGCCGGCTCCTCGGGTTCGTCAGCGTCGATCTCCGCATCCTCGGTGGCCGTCTCGACTTCCTCGAGCTCGGACTCATCTTCCGACGATGCCCCTGCGTCGCGATCCGCGGGCGGAACCGCCTCGATCTCCTCGCCAGCGGGACCGCGATCCTCGATCACCGTCACCAGGTGACGGACGATCTCCTCGCTGATCAGCAGGCCGCGCTCGATCTCGCGAACCGCGCTCGGCTCGATGTCGAAATGGATCAGGAAGTAGCTCGCCTCGCGTAGGTGCTGGATGGGATATGCCAATCGGCGCTTGCCCCACGGCGAGACCTTGGACAGGCTGCCGCCCGCGTTGACGATGGCGCGCGTCACCTTCTCCACGGCGGACTGAAGCTTGTCGTCCTCCAGGTCCGGCCGGAGCAGCAGCATGAGTTCGTATCGGCGCATGGACCGATCTCCTCCTCCCTATGGGCTTGCGGCATTCGTCCGCGGACGCGGTTGATGCGGCAGAAAGGAGCCCGTACACAGGAAAACAGCCTCCATCGACGGAGGCGCCCGGGCAGTATAGTCCGAGGCCGGGGGTCGGGCAACGAGCGGGCTCGCCCTATACTCAGTCCCCGCTCAACAGTCCGGCCAACCAGACGAGACCGATGCCAGGCAATCCCATCCTCCTCTGCGCACCCCAAAGCGACCTCCGCGATCGCCTCGAACGCGAACTGACAGCTTCCGGGTACCCGGTGAGCAGCGTCTACTCCCCAGCCGAGGCGGTCGCCGCCCTCCGCGACGCCCGCTTCGATCTCGTCGTTGCCGACGGCCTGGCCGTCACCGGCGCCCTTGGCTCGATTCGCAATGCTTCGACCGTCCCGACGCCCTGCCTGGTGGTGGCGCCCGCCGGCGACGTGGAGGCTCGGATCGCGTTCCTCGAGGCCGGCGCGGACGACGTCCTGCCCGCCGGCTGGGGGCATCGCGAGCTCGAAGCCAGGATCGAGGCCCTCCTCATCCGATCGGGTCGAGTCCAACCCGCCGAACGCAGCACCGCACCCGGCCAGGTCGTCACCTTTTTCTCACCCAAGGGCGGCGTCGGGACCACCACCCTGGCGGTCAACACCGCGCTCCTGCTCGCCGGCGGGGACCACGTCGGCTCCGGATTTCCAGGACAGAAGGTCCTGCTCGTGGACCTCGACCTCCAGTTCGGGCAGGTCGCAACCCACCTCAACCTGATCCCGCGCTTCGACATCGCGGGGCTTTCCTCCGACGAACCGGCGCTCAACGATCCCGAGGTCGCCGCCAGCTACCTGACCGTCCACAGCACGGGTGTATCGGTCCTCGCCGCACCGTCCATCCCGGACGCAGAGGCACGGGTAGGGATCGAGGAGCTCGAGCGGATCATGGCGCTGCTGCGGCCGCGGTTCGACCACGTGGTCATCGATGCCGGGAGCCGGCTCGATCCCCGCACGCTGTGGACCCTGGAGCAAGCGGATACCCATATCTTCGTGATCTTTCCCGAGATCGCGGCACTGCGAGCCACCAGCCTGATGCTGGGGTATCTCGCGGAGACCGCCACGCTGCGCGCCCGCACGCATTTCGTGGTCAACCACATCTTTCCCAAGGAGCTGCTGAAGACGCGGGACATCGAGAACCTGCTGCGTGCGCGGCCGGCAGCGGAGATCCCGTACACCGAGGTCGAGATGATCCGCGCCGTGAACGAGGGAGTGCCCTTGGTCAGCAGCCGGCCTTCGTCACCGGCGGCCGCGGCGCTCCGGGTCGTCGCTCAGACGGTCATGGGCATCGAGAACCGCGCACCGACCAAAGATCGCCGGCCGGAGCGGCGGAGCGTCCTCTTCGGGCGCCGCTCACCGTCTCGCGAGGCGCGCGCCGACCGGCGCTCCAGGTCTCGCGAGGGACGCCCCGCGCGAGAACGGCGCTGAGCTGATGGTGCCGGAGGAGGGATTCGAACCCCCACGCCCCTTGCGGGGCGGCCGGGTTTAAGCCGGCCGCGTCTGCCGTTCCGCCACTCCGGCGCCGGTCAATCCACGGAATCAGTGGACGCCGATCCCGACGGGCGATGCCAGGATCACGCGCGAGGCCTGATTCTATGCCGGCTCAGCATCGCATCGTCGAGCTCGCCCGCAGATCGGTCCGTGTTACGCCTGGCGTGCCTAACGACCAAATAGCGGCCGAAATTGGCGGCGGAGAGCCGGGAATTGGTCGATCCGTAACGTCGGCGTAACCCCATGACAAGGAAGGGCCCGGTTTGACATCCCGCAGCCTCGTGGTTGGTCGATACGCTCACGTGCCGTAACGCGCGCCGGATGGACATCGGCGCCTCGCGCGGGTCTGGGAATCCGTACAATGGAGCTCTCCCGAGCATTCGTCGCCGCTGCTACGTGTACGAGGTGACAACGCGATGCTCCGACGCCTGTCCCCCATCATCGGCTCTCTCGTTCTGCTCGTCGCGACGCCGCAGCCGGCTGCGGCTACCACCATCGGTCCGGTGGTGAACGCCAGCAACGATGAGTTCACGAACAACGAGATCACCATCGCCCACAACCCGACCGATCCGCTGAACGTCGTCACGGGCTGGAACGACTGGAATCGCAACGAGGGTTGCGGCGTGAGCCGATCCCTCGACGGTGGCCAGACCTGGTCGCCCAACTCGTTCATCCCGGGCATCACGCCATGGGACAACGCGGGCAACACCTACCCGGGCAACGGCATCTATGACTTCGCCGGGGATCCCGCGGTGATCTTTGCCCCGGACGGGACCGCGTACTTCGCGTGCTACGGCTATAAGTACGGCAACGCCGCCGCTCCGAAGGGCGGCGTCGCCTTGTTCGTCTCGAAGTCGACCGATGGCGGCCTCACGTGGGGCACTCCCACCAAGCTGGCGACGTTCACGCATCCGGGCCTCGGCAAGGGCGTCAACAAGGGCAGCAACGGTCAGTTCCCGGATCACGATGCCATCACCGCGGACGCATGGGTCGGCAGTCCGTACTACGGCTCGATCTACATCGCCCAGGCACAGTTCCACGGGGGCAACAAGGCGCCCATCACCCTGTTCGCCACCCACGACGGCGTGCACTGGGCTCCTCCGGTCACCGTCAGCTCGGGCTCGCAGTACGCGAATCAGGACGCGATTCCATTCGTTGGCCCGGATGGCTCGGTCTACGTCTCATTCGACAGCCTCCAGGGACCGAACGGGACGGTCCTGGTGCGGGTGGCGAAGTCAACCAATGGTGGTGCCGGCTTCGGACCCAGCTACGAGGTCGCCGACATGATCGATCCAGTGGATCGCGATCTCGCCAACAGCGACTACCGCGCTGGCAGCTACCCAGCTCCGGGCATCGACGCCGCAGGTCGCATCACGATCGCCTGGAACGACCGCCGCAGTGGCGCCTCGAACATGTGGTTCACCCGAGGCTGGGGCAGCGATCTGAGCACATGGACCGATCCCTTGCAGGTCAAGCCCAGCGACGGCGAGCAGTTCTTCCCGTGGGTGCACGCGGCACCGAACGGTCGTGTCGACATCGTGTTCTACGACCGCACCCGGGATCCGAACGACGTGCTCAACTACGTCACCTACTCGCGACTCGATCCCACCGGTGCGGGACTTGGCGTGACTGGCACGAGCTACGGCGACTGGAGCCCTGCCTTCAACGGCAATCTCGACGGTGGCCAAACGACCACCTCGTGCGCCCCATTCATCGGTGACTACATCGGCGTGAGCTCAGACAACACGCACGTCTACCTGGGTTGGACAGGAAACGGGCCGAGCGTCTTCCACGACGAGTTCGGCAACCCGACCGATTGCGACGTGAACCAGGACACCCTGACGGTAGCCATAACGCCGTAACGCGATCCCGGGGCACCCAACCCGGGAGTGGGAGAATCCGCGACGTGACGGCGCGGCGGCTGGATCTGACGCGAACCCAGATCCTCGCCTACCGGCGCGAGGTCCAGGCGCTTGACGAGCGACTGCCATTCGGCCCGGATTCCCTCCGTCGCGCCGCGTGGGCGGGCCTCCAGGACAGCATGCCCCGCGCCGCGCTCCTCTCGATCCACGCGCGTGTCGAGGGAGCCCAGCCGTCCACCTGGGAGGACCCCTCGTTGGTCCAGCTCTGGGGTCCGCGGTTCAGCGCGTACGTGGTCGCGGCCCGTGACCGCGCGGCCTTCTCGCTGGGACGGCTGCCGGATGATGTCAAGGGCCTGCGGGTCGCGAAGGAGATCGCCGCCCGCCTCCACGCGTTCCTCGACGGGAGGACGATGACCTATGGCGAGGCCGGGGACGGGCTCGGCATGCACCCCAACCGGCTGCGGTACGCGGCACCCACTGGCACGGTGTTGATCCGGTGGGAGGGCGCGCGCCAGCCGACCATCTGGACCGTTCCCGTCCCCGACGTCGATCCAAGCGAGGCTCGCCTGGAGCTCGCGCGCCGGTACGTGCACGCCTTCGGTCCAACGACGCCCGCGGCGTTCGCCCGGTGGGCCGGCATCGGGCCTAGGGAAGGCCCGGCCACGTTTGAGGCCCTCGGTGCGTCGCTCATGCCGGTGCGCACCCCGGTCGGCGATGGCTGGATCGGCACCAGCGAGGAGCCGATGCTCCGCGCTCCGGTCGGGCCCACCGCGGCCGCCCGGCTCCTCCCGAGCGGCGATACGTATTTCCTCCTTCAGGGAGCCGATCGGGAGCTCCTGGTGCCCGACGCGGACCGCCGCCCCTTGCTCTGGACTCCGCGCGTCTGGCCGGGCGCGGTGCTCGTGGGAGGCGAGATCGTCGGGACATGGCGACGGACGGAGCGTGCCATCACGATCAGCCCCTGGCGCCGCCTGGCACGGAAGGAACGCGACGCAGTCGGGGCGGAGGCCGAGTCGCTGCCGCTACCCGGCCTTCATGGCCATAACCTCGTCCACTGGGATGAGTGACGTCGGCGCATCACTGCTCGGACCTTTGGAGCCGACGACAGGGAGGCCGGTACTTCTAGGCCTCTTGGCGTCGCGCACCGACCCCGAGCAGACTAGACGCCGAATCCCGAGCGCGGAGGCCCTTCCGACATGCCGGAGCGCGATGCCTACGAGGTGCTAGAGGTGCACCCGAAGGCGAGGCAGCTCGTAATCCAGGCGGCGTACCGGGTCCTGGCGGGCGAGTACCACCCCGATCGAGACCCGTCACCCGGGGCGAACCGCAGGATGGTCGAGCTCAATGCGGCCTACGAGGCCGTGCGGACCGCCGATCGCCGAGCTGTCTACGACATCCAGCGCAGCAGGGCAGCGGCGCCCGTCCCGATCGTCATGGGCTATGCCGAGCCAGGGCCACGCTCGAGGGAATCCGAGCGGGGTTCCAATGTCGTGGACTTCGGGCGGTACGCAGGATGGACGCTCGAGGAGGTGAACAGGCAGGATCCGGAATACCTCAGGTTTCTGTCGCGCCACTCGTCTGGCATCCGCTATCGGCGTCGCATCGAGCAGCTGATGGCCCGTCGGGCCGAGGCGGCCGCGGAGCGGCGATAGGGCTCCAAGAAGCGCCCGCGCGATCTGAGACCGAGGCAGCTGTCTACGCGGAGGCCCGACCCGCGAGGCCACGTGGCGCCTCAACGACGTTCAGCGTCGTCGGCTAGCTCACAGCGGGCGTTTGGGATGGAGGCGACGACGGGAATCGAACCCGTGTACGCGGTTTTGCAGGCCAGCCATGGTGTCCGCGGGTGTCCGCCGATAACGTCTCCACGCTCAGATCCGCCCATCCGGTCGGGCTGGCGACCGCCCTTGCCCGTCCCTGTTGCTGCCAGTGTTGCTGCCGTTGAGCGGGCGGCCGAGCTCCTAAGGCTCGTTCTCGAGAACTTCTCGCATGATGAACTTGTAGGCACGTTGCGCCTTATCGCCGCCGCGGAACTCGAAGGCGAACTCGTCCGCTCCGCTCCGGATCAGTAATTCACTGGTCGATCCGAATAGGCCGCGCCCTTCATCCACGCTGCTGACTGAAGTGACCTTGCTGAAGGGAATACTCACCAAGGACTTCTTCTTCCTCAGCATCGCGCGGTCGTAAGCAGCGGTCTACTCGAGGTCGTGCGACCGCTTCCTAAGCTCCCAGAACGTCATCCTCTCAAAGCTCGTCGTACTTCACCGCTCTCAGCCGCTGCAGGTCGTACCTCCACGCGTGACGGACTCCGCGCGACTCCATAAGCCGACCGACGCGCCTTTCGAGCATCTGCTGGAAGGGCGGATCAGGCGCGTAGAGGAGGCGTAGGACGGCAGTGTGAAAGAAGCCTGGCTGCCAACCCTGCGCGTCAAGCTCGGCGAGCCGAGCCGACCATTGGTCGGGGTAGGGGGCAACTCCGCCCTCGAGCCCGAACAGCGCCCTGACGAGATGCAGACCCGATTCAGCGGCGTGGGCCCGAGCGCCAAGGTCGTCACCTCTGCTCCACGACTTGAGCGAGTGAAGGAAGCCGTTCAGATAGCTGTCGTATTCCTCAGCGACGCGTTCGCGCGCGAGCTTGCCGGTACGGGCAGCGATGGCCGTAATGAGTGGCACGATCTCGCCAGTCTTGTCAACCAGGACGGATGAGGAGGCGAAGGCCGCGCCCGATGTCTCACCGTCGTGTGACAGCCGCCTCAGCGTCTCAACGTTCTCGTAGGTGATCTCGATTGCCCGGGAATCGGCACGCAGCCTGTGCTCAACGAGCGTGACTCGATCGCTTCGGCGTTGGTAAGCGCGGTCTTTCACAATCCAGATGAGGTCATAGTTCGAATCGAGCCGAGCGCCGCCGACCGCCCTCGAACCATTGAGCAGCACGCCAACGGACTCGGCATCGCGCAGGACCTCGCCTATCAGCTCAGCCAGAACGGGGTCCCGCGCGTCAGCGCTGGCTAGAGAGGGAGGGGGTGACCAGCGCCGCGCTGGTCCGTGAAGAGGATGGATCTGATCGCTTGCCTGAGATCGGGATTGAGACTCGAGGCCGACGCCCTCGGGCGACCCATAAGCGTCGCGGCTCTTGACCGTGCGATCAGGAGATCGTGGTGGGCACTTCAGCATGCGGGGGCACCTAAGGGTTCGCCGAACCGTGGAGATTCAGCATGGCGATTGGTGCCCCACGACGCAAGCCTCAGACGGGCGTGCGACGCGGTAAGCCGGTCGAGGAAAGATGGGACTTCAGACCTCGGCAGCACTCAATGCGTGACCCGCAGATGGGCATGGCGATCGAGCGATGGCCGAGCCTTCGTCGCCTCTTGCTCGCTACGCGGAAGCCAGCGCCGGTCCTGCCGGCCCTTCGGCGTTAGGCCGAAAGTGTCCGACCAGAGGCGCAGCTCGCCCATGCGCACGTACTTCCCGCGTTCCACTTGATCGTAGAGGCGGATGAGCTGGCGCAGACCGGGAAGGTCGGCCGGCGTCCAGTGGGCGGCGATCCACGAGTTCATCCAGACCTGCCAGGCAACCAAAGAGGCCGGCAGCCATAACCCGCCAACGCGGATGCCAAGGAGCCCGAGGAAGATGCCGATGGCGAGCGGCGCGAAGAATGCGGCGAGCATGTGGCTGATTCTTCTG
>VBKA01000115.1 GCA_005879815.1 Chloroflexota bacterium | reverse complement strand
GCTGACTCCGTGGACAGCAGTTGTGGCCTTGTCGTTCTGGGTCTCGCTGCCATCCCAATCGATGTGCAGGTAGTTGTGGACGAACGCGGTTGTCCCGGCATCCTGGTCGAGGATGTCCTGACCGCTCATCAGCAGCCGTCCACCGCCGTCCAGGAAGGTGGTCAGCTCGCTTTCGTAGGGCAGGATCGGTCCGGGATAGGCGTTGCCGGTGAACCAGACCACGTTGTGGTACGAGTTCAGGAATGCCGCCGGCAGGGTTGGGTGCCTCTCCAGGTCCCAGGTGTTGAACTCGATGCCGGCGCTGGTGAGCGCGGTCGAGTAGTAGGACTGGACGTCCGGGCCATTGCCGTCCTCGTCGACCAACAGGGTCGTCGCGGAGGCCGCGGTGGTGCTCACCGTGGCACTGGCATTGACCGAGGGGCTGCCGACCGAGGTTGCCGTCACGGTCGTCGTGTCGACCGTGTTGTCGGCCGCGTTGGCCGGGATGCCGACCCCCACGCAGAGGTCGAAGCCGACTCCCGCGGTCAGCGGGCCGACAGTCGTTCCGAGCGGCGTGGTGCAGTCGGCCTGGAACAGCTGCGTCGGGAACGTACCGCCGGAGGTCGTCAGGGTGTAGCTGTCCGTGTTGAAGCCACGATTCTGCAGGTGGAGTGGATAGGTGACACTGGTGCCAACCCGGTTCTGCTGATCCTGGCTGGCGGGCGTCAGGGTGACCGCGAACGGCGGTGCGATGTTCGTGATGGTCGGGCTGCCGGTCGTCCCGGGTCCTTCAGCTGATGTGACGGTGATGCCGTCATTTGTGATCGAGAAGACCTTCTTCTTCAGGGCCGACGCGATGTTGACCGTGAAGTGCAGGTCGATGCTGCCACCGGCAGGCACAGTCTTGCCGAACCAGTGCACGTTTCCGGCAGCCAGGCCGCCGCCATCTGCAGCCGACACGAAGCTCGTGTTCGCTGGAACCGGGTCGGTGACGGTCACGCCAGTCGCATCGGCGTTGCCGATGTTGCGCAGGGTAATCGTGTAGCTGAGGTTGCTGGTCGGTCCGACCGGGACGCCGGCGTCCACCTTGGACACCACCAGCGCCGGCACCGCCTGGCTGTTGGTCAGCCGGAAGGCGCCGCGACCGTGCGTGCCGGCCAGCAGCGAGCCATGCGATGGATCCAGATCGAGCTGATCGATGGCCACGATCGGGAAGGCGGTGCCCAGCGCGCTCCAGTGCACGCCGCCGTCGTTGGTCACGAACGGGCCGACATCGGTCCCGGCATACAGGGTGTTCGGGAACGATGGATCCAGGATCACCGAGTTGACCGGGCTCTCGGGCAGGTTGCCGCTGATGTTCGCCCAGTGCTGGCCGCCGTCGGTCGTCTTGAAGACGTAGCCGGGGCGCGAGGGTGTCCCCGCGCTGAAGCCGTTGTATCCGACATAGGCGATCCGATAGTTGCTGCGATCGACCGCGATCGCCGCGACAGGTCGCTTCGGAAGGCCACTCTGATCGAGCCGCGTCCACGTTGGGTTGGCGGCGGTCACGCCGTTGGGGCTGATCCAGAGGAGGCCGTCATCGGTCCCGACGTAGGCAGCATTGCCCCCGCCTGCGCCAATCGCGCTGATGAAGCAGCCGCGCGCGCCGTTGGGCGCCGTGCCCGTGCATCCGCTGCTCAGGTCAGGGCTGATGATCTTCCAGGTGACCGCGTTGGCAGTCGCCGCCTTGGCGTTGTTGGTCCGATAGAGCCGATAGGTACCTAGGAAGAGCTGGCTCGGGTTCAGCTGGTTCATGACGAACGGGACATAGAACTCCGCGCGATCGTTCAGGTTGATCCCGGTGCGGATGTACTGGTTGCTGAAGAAGCTCGCCCCACCATTCGTGTACCGATACGGCGAGATGCCAAAGTAGGTGCCGTAGACGTAGTTCGCGTCGGTCGGATCGACCAGCACCTGGCCACCGTCACCGGAGGCCACGTCGAACCAGGTATTGCTGGCGACCGACTTGCGCAAGGTCCCGTTGTCCTGGGTACCACCCCAGAAGCGAGTCGGGACGGTTGGGACGTTGGCGATGCTGGTGAACTGGGAGATCTGAAGGCCCGCGCGATGGAGGACCCCCGCCGTGTAGGTATCGACGGTCCCGTTCAGGTTCTGCCAGGTGACCGCGTCGAGCGGATCGGCAGAGCCGGGCCGCCCGCCCCGATCGGCGCTGAACCAGACCCCGCCGTCCGATCCGACAAGGACGTGGGCGGGATTGCCGGGGTCGATCGCGAGGGCGTGGAAGGCCGGGTGCTGGTCCCAGCCGAGGTTCCTCCAGGTCTGGCCGCCGTTATCGGAGCGGAAGACGCCTCCGGAGCCGATGACGTAGTTGAACTGGCCGGCCGCGTACACGATGTCCGAGTTGGCGGGATCGACCTCTACCACGTTGTCGTAGAAGCACTGGCCGCCGCAATAGCCCAGCACGCTGTCGTCGGTTCCGTTGGATCCCGTCACCGGTAGCTGGTGCCAGCTGGCGGCGCCATCGTCGGAGCGCCACAGCAATGAGGGCTGGGGGGCGCCCGTCGTCTGGTCTCGGTAGTTAGAACCCACGTATAGGACCGCGTTCTGGCCCTCCGGGTGAGAGATTCCGATCGACCAGCGGGTCTGGTTCTGGACGTTGAACAGCGTGGGGAGGCCATTCATGGCAGCCGCCCAGTGCGCGCCACCATCGGTGCTCTTGTAGACGTTGTCGCCCCAGAAGCTCGAGTAGAGGTTCTGCGGGTTCTGCGGATCCATTTCGAGGTCCGTGGCGCCGAGCGTCGACTTCTGCTCGAAGATCAGCGTCCAGGTCTGGGCGCCGTCCTTCGACTCCCAGATGCCGAACTTGGAATGGAGGGCGGGCGAGGTGCGCCGCGCGCCGCCCCGGCCGCGCAGGACCGCGGCGTACAGGTGGTTGGCGTTGCCCGGATCGACCACGAGGCGCGAGATGGAGACGCTCTCGAAGTAGTCACCCGACACATGCGACCAGTTCTGGCCGCCGTCGGTGCTCTTGAGGATGCCGTTGCCGAAGTAGCTGTCACCGGAGAGCGCGCCTTCGCCGGTCCCGGCATAGATGATCGTGACGTTTGATGGAGCGATTGCCAGCGCACCGGTTGCCAGTGATGGCAGATCGTCTGTCTTGGGCGTCAATGTGCCCGTGACCGGGTCGTACAGCCAAATCCCGCCCTGGGCTGCGCCAAGGATGAACTGGCCGTTGCTCGGGCGGATGGCGACCGCACCGATGCGACCGCTCATGGCGCCAAAGCGCTGGCCATTCGGATCGGGGCTGCGGAGTCCCTGGACGATGGGGTTTGGGCCGATGCTGGTCCATGCGCCCGTGAAGGTGGCGGGTCCGGCCGGTGGTGCTCCTTGCTTGCGGATCAGCTGCGCCTGCTGCGCGGCGGCGGAGCGCAGCTGCCCCGCCAACGAAAGCGTCAGTGGCCGGTCGCCGGCGAGGCGCCTGCTGATGAATTCGGTGTCGAGGACGAGGAGCCTCGCTTCCCCTTCGTCGTCCTGCGTGAGCGGCTGCGCATGTGGAGCGAGAGTGGGGGTGTCGTCGGGGCCGGACGCGAGCACGGTGGTGCTCGTGGGCTTCTGCGCCGACGTGGCACCAACGAATGACTGGGGAATGAGAAGGATGGCCGTGACCACGGCCAGAATGCGCCACGCACGGGCGCGCCTGCCTACGGGCATGTCCTACCTCCGGGGACCTGGAACGAGCGTTGTGCTCAGGCGAGGTGGGCCGGGTGCAGCAACAGCCCAACACCGAGAACCGATCGCGTTACCTCCCCAAATCGGGTGGCTCGGACGGCAGCGGTCGAGCCAATATGCTCGGGAGGACGGCTACAGCCTAGGCGCGGAGCGGCGCCGCTCGCAAGGCGAGGCGGCCCTCAGCGTTGCTCCCAATCAACGCCGCGTCACCAGCGGCCGATGATTCGCACCGCGGCCGGCTCGAGGTCGAGCCTCCAGCGCTCGCGATACCCGATCACGTCCCCGTCCGCCTGGAGCGGAAGGAGGCGGTCGTCCAGTGTTTCGATACTGACCTGGGTCGCCGCGATGCCGCGAGCACGAGGCCTGACGTGGAGCAGCCAGCGTGCAGCCTCCAGCGCCAGCTGCAGAGCCGGCCCCTCGTACACGCGCAGCATCAGGCGCCCGGCGTCGGGGCGGGCTCCAGGGTTCACGACCATGCCGCGCCCGTAGAACGGCGTGGTGCCCACCACGAGCAGCTCCATGGGTCCGCCGTGCACGGGCTTGCCGTCAGCCTCGATGCGCACGTGGTACCGATGCGTGAGCTCGTGCCAGGAACTCAGCACAGCCTCGCTCCAGCCGCGAAGGCGGCGGGCACCAGCCTCTGCGTAGCGCTGGGCCACCACGGCATCCCAACCCACCCCGGCGAAGAGCGCGAGACGGCCGTCGACCCGCACCAGGTCAAGGGGCTTCTCCTGGCCGCTCACCAGCAGCGCGGCAATTCCCTCCGGAGTGCGCGGGAGCCGCAGCAGGTGGGCAGCGGCATTCCCGAATCCAGCCGGGATGTAGCCCAGGGCGACGTCGCGTCCGGCGGCGGCGTTGAGCGCAGACCCGTCACCGCCGGCCACCACCACGGTCCGGTATGGGCCGATGCGCGCGTCCATCCACTGGCGCAGCTCGACCTGGTCGCGTGTGGCCACGGCATGCACGTCGGCATTCAGCGCACGTTGGGCAAGCCCGACCGTTCGCCGCACGCGGCGCGTTCGCGCGCTGCCGGCGGCCTCGTTGACGAAGATCGCGGCCGGCGCGGGAGCCACTAGGGCGCCCTAGGGCAGATGCTGGAGCGCCTCTTGGGCGATCTTGGTGTCGTTGGTCTCGACCAGGAACAGCAGGTCGGCGGTCCCGTACACGTAGGTGCTGGTCTGGGTGTCGGGGTCCTTCGCCTCCTGGACGTTCTTGCCCCCGACGTTGGCTGAAGTCCAGGTCATCGTCGTGCCCGAGATGTTCGAGGAGCTCTTGAACGCGTCGACGAGTTTCGCGTTATCAACGCCCTGCACCCGGAACGCGAGCACCGCGCTGCCCGAGGACCCGCTCGCGACGAACCCAAATGCCGCCGAAACGTCATTGAGCGACTTGCCGATACTGTCGAGAAACGTCTTCAGCTCAGGGTTGGAGCTCGAGGAGTTGACGAAGTCGCTCCCCTTCATCGACCCCTTGGTGACCTTCACGCCGCCGAGCGTGTCAGGGATGAGCGCCTCGAGCTCCTTGGCGTTGCTCGGCAGGCTGAAGGACGGCAGGAGCCCGCTGGCGCTGGCTCCCGTGCTCGGAGTCGGGACAGGTGTCGGCGTCGGGGACGGTGTCGGCGTGGCTGCGCCGCTGTTGCTCGCGCAGGCGGCGAGCATCACCGTCAGCAGGCCAGCCACCGCGGACGTTCGGAAGCGGTTCATGAGGGGCTATCTCCGGTGCGTGTGGAGGACCCGCGGCGGCGGGCAGCCGGGGAAGCATACCGGGCTGCGGTCGCGGGGCGCTAGTGGAGGAACGGGCTCCGTTGACGCTTCAGGAAGCGCCCGTCGCCCGCCTGCCCCAGCCACTCGTCGCCGTCGACAATGATCTTGCCGCGGCTCAAGACGAGGTCGGCTCCCCCGGACACCGATCGGCCCTCGTAGCAGGAGTAGTCGACGGCCATGTGGTGGGTGCGGGCCGAAATGGTGTGGGTGCGCTTGGGGTCGTAGACCACGAGGTCGGCATCGGCTCCCACCGCCACCACGCCCTTCCGCGGCAGGCCGAACAGCTGGGCCGGCGCGGTGGAGAGCAGCTGAACCCATCGGTTGGGGGTGATGCGCCCGCTGACGACTCCGCCATCGTGCAGCAGGTCGACCCGGTTCTCGACTCCTGGCAGGCCGTTGGGGATCTTGCGGAAGTCGCCCATGCCCAGGTCCTTCTGGCCATGGAAATCGAACGGGCAATGGTCGGTCGACACGACCTGCAGGTCGTCGTGGACGAGGCCACGCCAGAGCTCATCCTGATGGTCCGCGGGACGCAACGGCGGGGAGCAGACGAACTTGGAGCCCTCGAAGCCGTTGCCGAGATCCTCGAGCGACAGGAAGAGGTACTGCGGACACGTTTCCGCGAAGGCAGGGAGGCCCTCGTCGCGCGCGCGTCGTACCTCGTCGAGCGCCTCGCGTGCGGAGAGATGGACGATATAGACCGGTGCATCGGCCACCTCGGCCAGGCGGATGACCCGGTTCGTGGCCTCGCCCTCGAGGACCGGCGACCGGCTGGTGCCGTGGTAGTAGGGATCCGTGTTGCCTGCGGCGAAGTTCTGTCCGGCGACCACGTCGATCGCCAGCCCGTTGCCAGCCCGTTCTCGGCGTGCATCATGATCAGCCCGCCGTTCTTCGCCGTCCGCTGCATCGCCCGGAAGATCGCGCCGTCGTCGCTGAAGAAGACGCCCGGATACGCGGTGAACAGCTTGAAGGTGGTCACCCCTTCGTCCACGAGCTGATCCATCTCGGAGAGGACGTCGTCGCGGACGTCGCTGATGATCAGGTGGAACCCGTAATCCACGCACGCTTTCCCGTCGGCCTTCTCATGCCAGGCGTCGAGGCCCTGCCGTAGCGAGCCGCCGCGCGGCTGCACCGCGAAGTCGATGATGGTCGTGGTCCCGCCGAAGGCCGCAGCTCGCGTCCCGGTCTCGAAGGTGTCCTTGGCGAACGTGCCGCCAAAGGGAAGCTCCATGTGCGTGTGCACGTCGATGGCCCCGGGAATGACCCATTTGCCACCGGCATCGACGGTGCGGTCGGCGGTGAGCTCCAGGTTCTCGCCTATGAGCGCGATTCGCTCACCATCGACCAGGACGTCGGCGCGGGTCGTGGCATCCGCATTGACGATGGTGCCGTTCGAGATGAGCGTGCGCATGGCAATCCTCCGTCGGGCGAGTTGCGCAGTCGGGGTCGCGGCAGGTCAGACCTGGGAGTGGACCTGATGGTACCCCTACGCGGATTCCGCGCCGGACGTGTGCATCCAGGGCGTGTACGTGACGCCGATGAGCAGCCCTTCCGGGCTCAGCACCCGAGACGTCGTCTGGCCCCACGGCTCCTCGTGCGCCCCGCGCAGGACCTGGTGACCGGCCCCCTCGAGCTCGGCAACCGCCTGGGTTACCGCGGCCGGTGACTCGACGTCGAGCTCGAGCCAGGCCTGCGGCGCGGGGATGTCATCCGGCCATGCGTCGGTCCCGAACGTCGATTGGGCTGCCTGGCTCAGAGGCCAGAGCGCGAACGCCTTGACACCGTCCAGGTCGTCGTTCGTGAAGTACTGGGGAGACGCCTCCTCGAGCGCAACGCCCAGCGCCTCACCCCAGAAGGCGCGGCTCTTGGCGATGTCGCGCACGATGGGCCCGAACCCCGCCACGAATGCGATCTTCATGGTTTCGTATCCTCGCCTCTAGCATCAACGGTCGAGGCGCGGATCCGATCCAGCCCGGCCTCCATTGATCGGCGTACCGGCGCACCGCGCATGAGTGGAATGAGCGTGGTCATGATCGCTCCCAGCGGGCCCTTGGGATGCCGTTCCCAGGTGACGTGGATGCGGCTTCCACCGTCGCGCGGTGCCAGGTCGACGCTGACGAAGCTCCCGGGCTGACAGAACCCGCTCTCCTCGACGGTCCAGGTCACGTTGCCGGGCCGTGACCAGTCATATCGCTCCCGCGCCCACACCGGTCCCCCGTTGCCTTCACGCACTACGGCCCAGGTGTCGCCCACCTGGTAGACGACGTATTCCTTGCGGTTCAGCCCGGGCCACAGCGATGGGCGACGAGCGGTGAAGTCGATCAGGGCCGCGCGAATCCGGTCGGGAGGAATGTCGGTGTCGATGTTGAGCTCGACGCGTGCCACGGTACCGATCAGGCCGAGGCGGCGAGGTCGGCGGCGAGGGGAACGATCTCGCGTCCGTAGCGGTCGAGCTGCTCTTCCTCGTCGCCGTTCATGAGGTAGAGGTTGAACTGGTCGACGCCCGCCGCGGCGAGCGCGTGCAGCTTCTCGACGTGCTCCGCCGGCTCGCCGAGGACGCAGAAGCGATCGGTCACTTCATCACCCACGAATGCCGCATTGCTCGAGCCCACCTCAGCGTGATGGTGGTAGTCGTAGCCGGTACGGTCGGAGATGTAGCCGGTCAGCGACTCGGGGAGCTGCTCGCGCGGGTACTTGTTGACGAGGTCGACGATGTGGTTGCTGACCAGGGCCGGGAACCAGCGCGTCCGATCGCGCCCGATCTCGCGTGGCCCCACGTGTGCGGGGGCCGCGGCCTGCACCTTGACCGAGCCGGCCGGACGTCCGGCGGCGGCCTCCGCCGCGCGCACCTGGCCCACCAACCAGCGGATCAGGTCGGGATCGGCCAGCTGGAGGATCACCCCATCGGCGACACGTCCGGTCATGGCCAGCGCCATCGGTCCATAACCGGCGACCCAGACCGGAAGGTTCCACCGTCCCGACCACTGCAGCTGGAGCTCGGTGCCCTCGTAGGTCACGGCGCGCCCCTCCACGAGGTCGCGGATGACGACGATCGCCTCCTCGAGCGTGGCCATGCTGGTGGGTGGCTTGCCGAGCACCCGGCGCGCGCTGTCACCGCGACCGATCCCCAGGTCCATGCGGCCGCCGGAGATCTCGTCGAGGACCGCCAGGGTCGAGGCGGTGACGCTGGGCTCGCGCGTGGCTGGATTGGTGACGCAGGTCCCGAGCCGCATCCGCTCGGTGGCCTGTGCCATGAGTGTCAGGAGGACGTACGGCTCCCGCCACAGGACGTGGCTGTCGAAGAGCCAGCCGTACGAGAACCCATTGGCCTCGGCCCGGCGTGCGAGCTCGACTTCGTGGTCATACCGATGCTCCGGCTTGAGCGTGAACCCGAAATCCATCCCGGAGGTGCGGCCTACGGCCGGACGAGGTCGCCGTATGCGTCGGGTCGCCGATCGCGGAAAAACTGCCAGGTCTGGCGGACCTCGTCGATCTTGTCGAGGTCCAGGTCGCGGACGAGCAGCTCCTCCTTGTGCGGGTCGCCGACCTCGCCCACAAACTGGCCCCGTGGGTCGCAGAAATAGGACTGCCCGTAGAAATCGTCGTCGCCGAGGGGCTCGATCCCGACCCGGTTGATGGTGCCCACGTAGTAGCCGTTGGCGAGCGCGTGGCTCACCTGCTCAACGCGCCACAGGTATTCAGAGAGCCCACGGGACGTTGCGGAAGGAATGAACACCAGCTCGGCCCCGTTGAGACCCAGGGCCCGCGCGCCTTCCGGGAAGTGCCGGTCATAGCAGATGTAGACGCCCACCTTGCCGACGGCGGTCTCGAAGACGGGATAGCCGAGGTTGCCGGGCCGGAAGTAGAACTTCTCCCAGAAGCCCTTGACGTGCGGGATGTGGGTCTTGCGGTACTTGCCCAGGTAGCTGCCGTCGGCGTCGATCACCGCCGCCGTGTTGTAGTAGATCCCCGAGGTGTGCTCGTCCTCCTCGTACATCGGGACGATCAGCACCATGCCGGTCTCCTTGGCGAGCTCCTGCATCCGCGCGGTCGTCGGGCCATCCGGGATCTTCTCGGTGTAGCTGTAGTACTGCGGATCCTGGACCTGGCAGAAGTAGGGTCCGTAGAACAGCTCCTGGAAGCACATCACCTTGGCGCCCTGCTTGGCAGCGTCCCGCGCGTGCTGGACGTGCTTCTCGATCATCGAATCCTTGTCGCCGGTCCACTCCGCCTGGAGCAGGGCCGCGCGGACGACACGCGCCATGGGTACCTCCTGAACCGCCGAACGAGGAGGCCGATGGTACACCCGGCCCCGGGCTTCCAGACCACGACGGGTCAGTCCAGTGGGAATCGCGTGGCAGAATCGCGAGGGCAACGAAGGTCAGGCGAAGTCGCGGCCCCGCCTGGCAAGCGTTATCAGCACGAAGAAGTACGCGGCACCAAAGCTGACGAAGATGACAGCGCCGAACACGATTCCGGGGATCGGGTCCAGTGCCACGCCATTTCGCAGGAGCTGCTGTCGCGTGGTGCCGGCGCTGACCAGCACCGAGATTAGGCCGATCAGGTTGGCCCCCAACCCGAGGACCGCCAGCACCAGGCCGGTGATGCGCGCCCAGCTGCGGCGGCCGAGCACTCCGATGCCGGCAGCCAGGTGCGCGGCGGCGATGCAGAAGAAGACGAAGGCGACGGCGTAGAGGACCGGGCGCATCGCCTCGGCCATCGGTCCGAAATTGATCGATCCGAAGTCGTTCGGATTGCTCTGGACCACGCTGGAGATGGACGTGACGAGGGCGCCGTACACGAAGAAGAGCGCCGTCCATAACAGGGCGAGGACCGCCAGCGCCAGCAGGATCACACCCGACGCGATCACCACGCCAGGTGTGCTGGGGCGAACCAAGCCGGTCTCGCTGCTCGCGCCCGGGGCTGACGCGGGGATGGCGGGCTGTGTCGGATCCACGAATGGCCTCCCTCCAGGTGCGCGCCGGTGCACATCGGGCGCATCGCGGATCATGGCGCACGGGCCCCGTGCACGGCAATGGCCGGTCTGAGAGCCCGGTGAAGGGTTCGACACGGAATCTTTTCGCCAGCGACGTTGTCGTGCGCATTCAGCGGACATTCACTGTCCGCACAGGAAGATCCAGATGCGCGCAGCACAGACCTCCACCGCTCATGCACCGGCCTCGGTGCTCGCGCTCCGATCGCTCCGCGAGGTCGTCTCCATCATTCCGGCCGCCCTGATCGGGGTTGCCGGGCTCGTCGCGGCCATGGATTCGTCCACGCTGCACCTGGGCCTTCTGCAGCCGCTCCCCTCGTTGCTGCCCATAGAC
>VBKA01000114.1 GCA_005879815.1 Chloroflexota bacterium | reverse complement strand
AGGAGGGCGAGATGTTCTCCGAGGCGCGGAAGGCCTTTGAGCATAACGAGCTCGAAGCCCTCGGCGCCCGGATGCTCGAGCTCAAGCAGCTGTCACTCCAAGCGACTGCGCGCGGCTGATCCGTGGCGCACCGCCCCGTGCGCACGGGATGTGACGCCAGGACCTCCTACCGACCAACGAGGGCGTCGCGCGGGTCCGAAATGCCGGCTTATCGGCTGAATGTGACGCAACCAGTGCAGACATCCAGCTGAGAGCCACGCCGAAGCCGGCCGCGCGGGGATTCAGTGGTCCATAAGAGACGCTGGCCGCACATTTGGGTCGCGCTTGGCATCAGCGCGTCCCCAGCTTGGGCCGATGTGCCACCACTCGAGCGTATCGACCAAAGAAGGCTCAGAACATGCCCGTCATGAGCCGATGACCGCCCTTCGCTGGTCGTGGCGTTACGAAACGTGACCTGGCGACCGAATTCGCACGGTTGGCGGCCCTTGTGTTCCTCATTACGGTCACGCCGTGTAACACGACGCGGGGAGGGGCGGCGGTCAGGCGGTAGCCATTACCGCGCGCTCGGCGAGCGCGATGGGCATGTCACCGCTGCTGACCAGCGCGTCGTGGAAGGCGCGCAGGTTTGCGATATCGCCGTTGGCGGAGCGGCGCGCCGCGAGGAATCGGTCCCGGATGCGCACGATTTCCAGGCAGCCGGTCAGGTACGCGGACGCCTGCGTGGGCCAGCTGCAATAGCGGGTCACCTCTGCCTTGGCGGTCGGTTCGGTCAGGCTGCTGTTCTCGAGCATGAAGGCGACCGCGTCGTCGTACTCCATCTCGCCCATGTGCAGGCTGGTGTCGACCACGATGCGAGCGGCCCGGAAGAGCGTGGCCTCGTACTGGAACATGCGGTGGCGCAGTTCGGTGAAGAAGCCCTGCTCGCGCATCATCCGCTCCGCATAGAGGGCCCAGCCCTCGCTGAAGTAGCTCGTCCCGAGCCATTGCCGCAGGTGCGACGGGTTCAGCTTGGCCATCGACAGATGCCAGTGGTGCCCGGGGTACGCCTCATGGACCGATGTGGAGGGGATCGACGGGTACGAGTTCGACTCCAGCCGCTTGGCGATCTCCTCGGGGCTGGCGCCGTCAGGCGGGTAGGGAACGAAGAAGTGGCCGTGCATGGATGGCGCGAAGGCCGGCGGATTCTGGTAGCTGGCGACAGCGATGACCGGGCGCTGGAACGGCGGTGAGGGCTCGACAGAGCAGACCTCGCCGTCCGGGAAGCTGACGAGCTCGCGCTCGACGAGGAAGGCCCGCGCCCTGGCCGTCCACTCCTCGTAGCCGACCCGCATCTCCTCCGGCGTGGCCGGCCGGTCCGCATTGAGCTCGATGAGGACGGCATGCCAGTCATCGGTCGAGCGCAGCTCGCGCGCGCAATGGCGAAGCTCCTCGCTCAGCAGCTCCACCTGCTCGCGACCGCGTTCGCGGAGCGCGCGCGCGTCGAGGTCGAGCATCTCGGCGTCTCGCAGGATGTGGCTGTATCGATCCTCCCCAAAGGCCCAGTCGCCCCGGGCGAGCGGGCGCATCTCGTCGAGGTAGGCCGCGTACTCCTCGTAGGACGCGCCGGCGACTGCACCGGCTTCTGCAAGCTGCGCGCGCAGGTCGGCATCGGCCACCTCAGCCGGCAGCAGCTCGCGCGCATAGCGCGCGCCGGCGCGAGCCTGGTTCACCGCGCGGTCGAGCAGGATGGCCGGTACGAGCTCGTCGCGCAGGTTGCGCTTGCCGTCCTCGAGGTTCTCCGGCACGGCGCGCAGCCGCGCAGCGGCGGCCGCCACCAGCTCCGCCTCCGGCCGCAATCGGTGGAGGAAGAGGCCAAAGACACCCCTCAGCCCTGGGTTCAGGTAGGTGTCCGGGTGCCGGCGCCAGACCTCCCAGCCGTCGAAGATCGCCCTTCGATGCAGGCTCGAGATGGCCAGGTCGCGATCGATGGCATCACCGAAGTCCATGCTGCCCGTATCGAGGGCACCGAACGATTCGAGCCAGTCGGAGGTCCGCTGCGAGCGCTTGGTGAACGCCGATTCGGAGAGGTCCTCGAGCAGGTCGTCGTATTGGGTCAATCCGAGGGAGCTGGCGCCGGTTGGGGATTGGGCATATTCCTCATCGAGAAAGGCGCGCGCGAGCTGAGCAAAGTCGGGCACGTGAACGATCCTCAGTTAAGGGGCGGCAGGCTGGCGAAGGATAGGCCGATGGTATTGCTCCGGGCGCGGCTCCTCTATCGCGCGCTTGTCAGCGGCGGGGCGGCACCAGCGCGCCGAACCAGTCCGGGTCCGCGGCCGCAGCCACCTGGATGGCGTTGAGCGCCGCGCCCTTGCGCAGGTTGTCGCTGGTCACGAAGCAGGCGAAGCCACGGTCCCGCCCCGGGATCGCGCGCAGGCGCCCGACGATCACCGGATCGCGACCCTCCACATCGAGCGGCATGGGATGGCGTTCCGACCCGTCGGCGGCACGGAACTCGAGGCCTGGGGCATTGCGCAGCACATCCTCCACCTGCGAGAGGCCGGCGTTGCGTTGCGTGCGAACGTGCAGCGCAACGCTGTGACCCGTTCGCACCGGGACGCGCACCGCGGTGGCGGCCACGTCGAGGTCCGGCAGCTCAAGGATCTTGCGGATCTCCGCGTGGATCTTGCGCTCCTCCCCTGTCCAGCCGTCCTCGCCGAGCAGGTCGATCTGTGGCACGACGCTGTCGGCAATTCGCCCGTGGAATGGCGACCCGGGCGCCCGCTCGCGGTTGTCGCTGCCACGTTCCGCGAGAAACGCATCCAGCCCAGCACGACCAGCCCCGCTCACCGCCTGGTAGCTGGCCAGGTCGACCGAGGCCAGCCCAAATGCGTCGCGTATGGGCGCCAACACGACGACCGCAGCTGCGGTCGTGCAGTTCGGGTTGGCGACCACGTTGCCGGCGCGCCCTCGCAGGGCGTGGGCGTTCGCCTCGGGTACGACCAGCGGAACCTGAGGGTCCAACCGGAAGGCGCTCGAATTGTCGACGATGAGCGGAACACGCCGGCCCGGACCGCCGACGATGTCCCGGCTGATCGCCGCTTCGGTCGCCAGGAAGAGGACGTCGAGCTCCGCTGCCGTTTCATCGTCAAGGAGGCGCACCGGCACGGATCCTTCGCCGTATGCCGCGGTGCCCACCTCAGTGCCGAAGGCGCGGAGGCGCTCGGCCGGAAGGCCGGCATCGGCCAGGATCGAAAGGAACACGCCACCCACCACGCCGCGGGCACCGGCGACGCCGACGATCGGCCAGCGCACGACACGTTCCATTCGCTCCAGCATCGGTCCGGTCATGTGCTTCCTCCGAACAGGATCGGCCGTTCGCCGCCAACCAGGCGCGCCAGGTCTGCATACACGGCGCCGGCGGTCACGCGTCCTCCGGCACCCGGCCCGCTGATGCGGAAGATACCCCCGGCGCGCACGTCGATCTCGAGGAGATTCTCGATTCCGGCGGTTGCCGCCATGGGCGTATCGGGCTCGACCTCCTGGGGCGTCACCGCCAGTCGTTCCTCGGTGGCATCGGCGACCAGGCGGATGACCTGCCCCTCTCCCACCTCGAGCCCGCGGATGCCGTGCCGCTCGACCTGGGACTCCGATCGCCACTCTCCCCACGCCTCGCTGGCGAGGATGGCGAGCTTCTGGGCTGCGTCGCGTCCGTCCACGTCGAGCGACGGGTCCGCCTCTGCGTAACCGGCGGCCTGCGCCTCGCGCAGCGCATCGCCGTAGGTCATGCCCTCGCCCATCGCGCTCAGCATGTAGGTCGTGGTGGCGTTCAGCACGCCTCGCAGGCGCCCGATCGCGCGCGTTGCGGCGAGATGGCGCACCGTCTCGAGCATGGGCACGCCGCCGCCAACACTCGCGGATGCCAGGAGTGCGGCGTCGTTCTGGCGCGCGAGCGTCGACAGCTCGTCGCCGTGGTTGGCCAGCAGCGCCTTGTTGGCGGTCACGTACGCGGTGCCGGCGGCGAGGGCCGTCCGAGCCCAGCCGAGTGGCTCTTCGGTGCCTCCGGCGAGCTCAACGACGGCGTCCAGACGAGCGGCTGCGACATCGTCAGGAGCAACCACCGCGACCCCATCCGGAAGCGGGATGCCACGAGCCGCGGCCGGATGGCGCACGGCAACGCACGCGAGCTCCAAGGGCAGCGGCCCGGCGGCGACCAGGCGACCGAGCGCGGAGCCGACCGTTCCCCAGCCGATGAGACCGATGCGCAGGCGAGCCATAGGCGCCAGAGTCTAGCGACCGATGCCGCCATGCCTCCCGGGCAGAATGGAGCGTGTGGTTCGGTCAGGTATCCTGCCGACGATGGGTGCCACCGAGACGGTCGACCTCTTCCTGGAGCTGATCAACGACGATGCGAGGGAGAAGGCGGTCGACCTTTTCGCCGAGCACGCGGTGCTGGGGGTCTCGACTCCGGGCTCGGATGAGCGAACCAACCTCCGCGGCCGCGATCGCGTGGGCGGTTGGTTCGTGCGGGCGGGGGACGGCTTCCGGATGTACGCGAACGAAGGGCGCTCGATGGGGAGCAGCTACATCGCGGATGTGACGGTCATGCGACCGGGGATCAACCCCATGCACGTGGAGGCCAATTTCCGGGTCGAGAACGGCGAGATCGTGGCGCTCTTCCTGCAGCCGATCCCGGGTCGCTAGCCCGCG
>VBKA01000055.1:16339-16738 GCA_005879815.1 Chloroflexota bacterium | reverse complement strand
GTTCGCGCGCAGGCCGATCTCGGACGACGAGTTCCGCGAGCTCCTACGGCAGGGGATCGACCAGTACAGCCGTAACCGACCGGTGAAGCCATCGGTCTGGAAGTCGTTCAGCCGGGGGATCGAGTATCACGCCGGTGAGTTCGGTGACCCCGACTCCTACACCGACCTGGCCAAGCGGCTCGACCGCATCGACCGCGATCGCGGAACGGCGGGAAACCGCCTCATCTACCTCGCGGTCCCGCCCGCTCTCTACCCGGAGATCGTCAAGCAGCTGGGGGCGGCGGGATTGGCGGAGACGGGCGAAGAACGGCGCGACGGCAAGCGCGGCTGGGTGCGGGTCATCGTCGAGAAGCCGTTCGGCTCGGACATCGGCTCGGCTCGAAAGCTCAATCGGGAGAT
>VBKA01000055.1:0-16237 GCA_005879815.1 Chloroflexota bacterium | reverse complement strand
ATCGACTCGGTGCAGATCACCGTGGCCGAGACGGTCGGCGTCGAGGGACGCGGCGAGTTCTACGACCAGACCGGCGCCCTGCGGGACATCGTGCAGAACCACGCCCTGCAGCTGATGACGATGTTCGCCATGGAGCCGCCCGTCGAGTTCATGGCCTCCGATCTCCGGGACGAGAAGCTCAAGGTCCTGCGGGCGGTGAAGCCGATGACGGTGGCCGACGTCGCGGACAACGCGGTGCGTGGCCAGTACGTCTCTGGCTGGGTGGAGGGTCACAAGGTGCACGCCTACCGCGACGAACCGGAGGTCGACCCGGAATCGGAGACGGAGACCTTCGTCGCGCTGAAGCTGAGCATCGACTCATGGCGCTGGGCGGGGGTGCCCTTCTATCTGCGTACTGGCAAGGCGATGCCCACGCGTGTCACCGAGATCGCCGTCCAGTTCCGCCGGGCGCCCCTGGCGCTCTTCGCGCGTGCCGGCGCGCCGCAGTTCGATCCGAACATCCTCGCCGTCCGCATCCAGCCGGACGAGGGGATCCTGCTCCGTTTCGGCGCCAAGGTGCCCGGCCAGGGCCTGCAGATCCGCAGCGTGAACATGGACTTCCGCTACGGGTCGAGCTTCGCGGTCGACTCGCCCGACGCGTACGAGACGCTCCTGCTGGACGCCATGATCGGGGACCCCTCGCTCTTCACCCGGGGCGACGAGGTCGAGCGGGCCTGGGAGATCCTCGACCCGGTGCTTCGCGCATGGCCGGAGGGTCGCGGCGGACCGCTCCACTTCTACGGCGCGGGGACCTGGGGACCGCCGGCAGCCGACGAGCTGCTCGAGCGCGACCAGCGCGCCTGGCGCCGGCTGTAGGCGTCGACCATGGCATCCCGTTCCGCGCAGCGCGAGCTCGCCGTCCACCGCCGCCTGATGGAGTTCGGCGAGGCGGAGACGCTCGCCACCCCCGTCTGGGAGGCAAAGGGCACCGAGGTAGCCACCATCGAGGCCCAGCTCGCCCGACTGTGGGGCCTGCCGGATGCGTCTGACGGAGACGGCGAGGCGCGCGTCACCGAAAAGGGCCTCCCGCACGCCCGCGCATCGGTCCTGAACCTGATCGTGACCGTCGTGGATGCGGAGGCGGCCGAGCAAGTGGTCCAGACCATGATGAGCCTCGGGGTTCGCCACCCGTCGCGCGCGATCGTGCTCGTCGCGGATCATCAGGCTCGCGGGGCTGCGCTCGATGCCCGCATCAGCACGCATTGCCACGTCGCGCCGGCGATGGAGGACGAGCGGATCTGCTACGAGGAGGTCATCCTCACCGTTCGGGGCGAGGCTGCCGAGCATCTCTCGGGCGTCGTCGCGCCGCTTCTCATCCACGACCTTCCGACCTTCGTGTGGTGGCCAGGCGATCCGCCGTTCGCGCATCCGGTCTTCGACCAGCTCGTGGAGCTCGGCGACCGGCTGGTGATCGACTCGGCGGACTTCAGCGACCTGCTGGTGGGCATGCGCCGCCTCGCGAACCTTCGGCGTCGCAGCGGCGTCGGCGATCTCGCCTGGGAACGCCTGGCCATCTGGCAGGAGCGCATCGCCCAGTTCTTCGATGCGCCGCGCTTCCGGCGCTATCTGCCGAACCTGAACCGCATGGTCATTCGCTACGCGGTGCCCGCCGGCCATCGACGCGCATCACGAGCTAACCCGGAGATGCCCATTCACCAGGCTGCTTCCCCAATGGCGCAGGCGGTGCTGCTGGCCGGCTGGCTGGCGGCCCGCCTCGAATGGCGACGCTACAAGACGCTCGAATGGCTCGATGGCCGGGGATTCCGGCTTCGCCTCGAGGGCCGCCACGAGATGGTCGACCTGCACATCCAGCCGGAAGAGACCGACAGCGTGACTCCGGGGGAGCTGACCAGCGTCCACATCCGCGCCTACGGCGAGACGGGCGCCGCCGAGTTCATTATCGACCGATCGGCGGACGAGGCGACCATCGCCACCAACGCCGACGGCATGACCGCGCTCCTGCGCCAGGTCGTCATGGAGGAGCCGAGACCGGCGGAGCTGCTGAGCGCCCAATTGACGGCGAACCCCAAGGATCCGGTCTATGAGTCGGCGCTGCGAGCAGCAGTGATCTTCCTGGCGGCGGCGCGCAGCGGCGAGCCACTGAGCTCCCGGAACGCGGAGGTAAGCGCCGCCCAGGAGCTCGGTGGATGAGCGCCGCCACCGAGAACCTGGCCCTCGCCAAGCCGCGGTTCGTGGTGCTCCCGGACCTGGCTGCGGTGGCGGCCGAGGGGGCCGACCGATTCGTGGAGAGCGCCCGCGCGGCGATCGAGGCGCGCGGCGTCTTTCGCGTCGCGCTCTCGGGCGGAACGACGCCCAACGCCGTCTACCCGCTGTTGCGCGATGAGCCGCGGGTGGGTCGCGTCGACTGGAGCCGAGTCGAGTTCTTCTGGGGCGACGAGCGTGCGGTGCCTCCCGACGATCCGGAGTCGAACTTCGGGACGGCGTACCGGTTGTTCATCTCGCAGCTTCCCAACGTCCGGCCGGAATCGATCCACCGCATGCAGGGCGAGGCCCCCGATCTCGACGCCGCGGCTCTCGCCTACGAGACGGAGCTGCGCCTCGCGTTCGGAGTGCGCGGCGACCGCCCGCCGGAGTTCGACCTGATCTGGCTTGGGCTCGGGCCGGATGGCCATACCGCCTCGATCTTCGTCGGCAGCTCGGCGCTGCGTGTGACAGACCGATGGGTCGTCGCCACCTGGGTTCCCTCGCGGCAGGTGTGGCGGCTGACGATCACCTACCCGGTCATCAGCGCCGCCCGCGAAGTGGTCTTCCTGGCGACCGGGGAGAACAAGGCGAATGCGCTGCGCCACATCCGGAGCGGACGGTCGCCCTTGCCCGCGGCGCGGGTCCGGGCCCGACGAGTGGTGTGGTTGATCGATGCCGCGGCTGCCGGCCAGACGTCCCCTGAAACGGACGAGGCGCAGACCGCGTGATCTCCCTGGTCTGGCTGGCCGGCGCACTGCTAGCCGGAGGAGCCGCGCTGGCGGTCGGATGGCCTGCCTGGCGGGACTACCGGGCACGCGAATCGCGCGACCTGAACGCGGAGCGCTACATGGCCTGGCGTGGTCGTGCGCCCCGCGGAAGTGCCAGCTCGATGAGCGAGGGAATGACGCTCGCCGAGCGGCGCCGGCTCTACCTTGCGGCAGGCATCGGTCTGCTGGCGGTCGTCTGCCTGGCGGCCTTCTTCGCGGTCTCCTGAGGCGTCGTCATGCGCGTCGAGCTGCTCTACACCGATGATGATCCGAGCTACATGGCGGCTCGCCAAAACTTGGTCGAGGTCCTGAACGAGGACGCCTTCGAGACCACGATTCAGATGATCGCCGTCGCCTCGGAAGCCGATGCTGCATTCCTGGCGTTCCCCGGCTCACCGACCATCCGCATCGACGGCGAGGACATCTACTCCGCTGGGGCCGGTTCGGTGAGCATGCAGCGGCGCGCCTACCCGGCGGAGGACCTGGGGTCAGCCAACTCGACCATTCCCGGAAAGGCGCTAATCCGCGCCGCCCTCGACCAGGCGCGAGGCTGGAGCCATGGACGCCGGGCAGGGCACGGTCAAGCGTCTCGCCCTGAGCGGCAGTAGACTGCGCTGACTGCATGAGCTCTTCCAAGCGCCCGAGTACGTCGAGCCTTCGTCGCTTCCTGACGTCGCGTCCTTACGTGCCGGTTGCAGAGATTCGTCGTCGGTTCGGCCTTGAAGACCCCGATGGGATTCACCGCCTGGAACGTGATGGAACTGTCGTTTTCGTTGGCCTTCCAGAACGCGAGGCCCTGAAGGTCCAGGACCTCTGGTGTCGCGGCGAAATCGGTCTGGAATTCTCCGTGGAGGTTCGCGCCCCCGTCGTTGTCGGCATCTATCCGATGCGGATCGCCCGCTATGTAATCGACCTCGGAAATGGCCACCAGCCGAATGGGCACCGTCCTGAGGTCCAGCCCACGCCAGCCGCCGCCGATGCGCACATGGAAGCCTCCACCCCGACCGGCGGCGTGACCGTGGGTCAGCCCGGGCTCTCGTCGTCGCACTCGTCTTGAGGGTTTGCGCTCTCGCGCCCGATCTGATTGCCGCAAGTCGCATCACCGAGGCCGTAGTACGGCTTGGGGCTGACTTCAAGCGTCTGGACTCCATCGGAGAGCTACCTCCGGCAAACACGGTCGATCTGCTCCTCGTGGACTGGGGCAGACGCGACGCGAACTGGGGCGATCGGATCAGCAGATGGCATTCAAGCTCGCCGAGGGTGCGGATCATCCTCTTCGGCCCGCACAAGGACATTGACGCGCATCGATCCGCAGCCCTCGACCGTCTAGGACCGGTGATGGCGCGCTCCACCTTCTTTAGACGACTCGACGACCTCCTAGCCCACGCGATGCGCGCCGCTGCTGGCAACTGACCCAACGTTGCTGTCGCGCAACGCAAAGCCCCCTCCGGCTCTTGCCTGAGTCCGCCTGCGCAGTACTCTGCTCTACACCGATTCCCCCCTGACTGCTCACGAGGAAGACATTGCCCACGCCCTCACCGCTGCCGGCTACCTACGTCGTTCTGCCGACGTACAACGAGGTCGCGAACCTCGAGACCATGACGGGGCGGATCCTGGACGTGCTCCCGAACGCCAGAATCGTCATTGTTGACGACAATTCTCCTGACGGAACCGGTGAACTCGCAGACCGCCTCGCCAGCGCCGATGCGCGAATCGAGGTCATGCACCGGAAAGGCAAGGAGGGTCTGGGAGCCGCGTACCGGTCTGCCTTCATGGAGCTGCTTCCTCGCGCCGACTGCAACGTTGTGGTCCAGATGGACTGCGATTTCAGTCACGACCCTTCAGACCTGCGGCGGCTACTTGCCCGATTGGAAGACGGAGAAGATCTCGTAATTGGAAGCAGATATGTAAGCGGTGGCAGCACGCCGGGATGGAGTTTGCGCAGGAGGTTGATCAGCCGGGCAGGCAGCGTGTTTGCGCGCGGGATCCTGCTTCTCCCGTACCACGACCTCACGGGCGGCTTCAAGGCCTGGCGCGGAGCGCTGCTCCGCCGCATCGATCTGGACACCGGCTACGCAAGCGGATATGGCTTCCAGGTCGAGATGACCTGGCTTGCGCATCGATTGGGCGCGAGGGTCTATGAGGTGCCCATCACCTTCCGGGACCGAGTGGCCGGTGAGTCGAAGATGACCGGGTCGATCATTCGCGAGGCGGTGGTGATGGTCCTGATGCTGCGCTGGCGTGTCCTGGTGGGACCATTCCTACGCGCGCCGGATCCGGCGAAGGCTCCCTAGCTCGGGACCATCAGCCGGCGCGGCTTTCGCGGGCCTCCTCGTGCAGAGTGCAGACCGCGTATCCATCTATGACCGGCGTGCCATCGGATACATAGCTGTCGTACAGCCAGTCAGACGCCGGCGCACCACAAACGGCACATGCCATCACATGGCCCCTGCCGGACCCGCGGCCCTGGCCGGCGGATAGACGCCTCCCGGTTCTCCAAAGCGTCGCGACCCTAGCTCGCACGGACATGACGCTACAGCCCTCACCTTATCGATTGATTACGTGCCGCTTAACGGGGCGTCAAAGTGAAGCCGCGCCGGTGCCAATTGTCAACGCCCAAAGTTGCAGGATTTGTTGACCGTCCTGCCCCATTCGTACTACATTGCACGCCTACGGAGCGCCCTTTTCCGCTCAGGGTCCGAGCCCCCCAACATTCGGTTTGTCGGTAGCTCCGTTAGGCACTAATTCGTTTTTTGGGTCTGTTGAGGATCCGGTCGCCGGACCCTCGCCTTTCCCGCCATCCGGCGCGGCTCGCGAGATCCGCACGAGGGGGCGACCGGCCATGTCCACCCGGGTCTTCGCGCTACGCCGCATCGGCTCAGCGCACGCGCTTCGGTTCGGCCTCGTTGGGCTGACCGGCATCGTCATCAACCAACTCGTCCTGGTGCTTCTCACGGAGGTGTCAGGCCTGTACTACTTGCTCTCGGCCATCGCCGCGACGCAATTCTCATCGACGTGGAATTTCGCCGGAACCGAGAGTTGGGTGTTCGCGGGGAGGCAGCTGCGCGGCCGGATCGGGCGCCGTTACCTGGCGTTCATGGCGATCAGCAACTCGACGCTGCTTCTTCGCGTGCCCTTTCTCTGGATTCTTTCTGATTTCCTGAAGATTAACTACCTATTCGCGAACCTCATGTCGCTTGCGATGATGTTCGCCGTCCGTTTCCTTGTGGCTGATGGCTGGATTTGGGCCGCCGCTTCGCGCGTCGGAGAGGGCTCGCTGGCCTTGCGCACGGCAATCGCTCCGGATACTCAGCGCATCGATCCTCAGGCGATTCACCCCATCAGGGCCGTTGGCCCAGGCATCGATGATGTGGGCTACGGATACGACGTCGGCGGAGTCCTGCGCATCGACTCGGATGTCGAGCTCCCGGAGCTGGCGTACTTCCTGACAGCACCGTCAGGAGCGCCTGACCTCCGCATCCGCGTGGTAAGGGTCGGAGCACTGCCGAGTCGGCGAACGCGTTTCGTCCAGGCCGGGGAGCAACTCACCTATCTCGAGCAGCTCGGTTTGGCGGGCGCGAACTTCCGGATCACCATGGGTGAACCGATCCTAGTCGAGGTCGCCCCACTCCTTGCCAAGTCACGGCATGTTCTGTACACGAACGTCATTGAGGCGCTTCTGCGATTTCTCATGGTCTCTCGCGGTCATGTGTTGCTGCACTCCGCCTGCGTGGTCGTCGACGGGCGAGCGGTACTCCTGTCCGCACAGACCGATACCGGCAAGACCAGCACGGTCATCCAGCTGGTGCGCGACCGCGGCTACCATTTCCTGAGCGACGATATGACGATCATCGGGCCTGGGGGTCGCGCGATTACGTATCCGAAGCCGATGACCCTCAGCTATCACACCATGGCGGTGATCAACGGCGGCCAGATGCCTCGTCGCCAGCGCGCGGCACTATCCATCCAGAGCCGGGTGCATTCGAAGTCAGGGCGGTCGGTTGGCAAGGCACTCGGCCAGCTCAACATTCCGATCATGTCCGTGAACTCGATCGTGCAGATTCTGGTGCCGCCGCCGAAATACCGGATCGACGCATTGATGCCCGCGGAGATCGCGGTCGAGGCACCCATCAGCCATGCGTTTCTTATGGAGCGCGGGGAAGCGGCACGTGAGCAGGTGACCGTCGGCGATGCGATTCGGCAGCTCATCGAAAACACGGACGACGCATACGGCTTTCCACCGTTCGCGACCTTCGCGCCGCATATTCGCATCGGTGGGGACGATTACGAGGCGTTGCGAGTCAAGGAACAGGCCTTGCTGCGCGAGGCGCTGCAGACTGTCGCAGTTGTGCGGATAAGAGTGCCCGGGCACGAGTGGGCAGAGCTCTTGCCCGGCCTGATCGAGCGCTTCGAGAACGGCCATTCCGATCCGGAGCCGATTCTCACCCCCATTCCCATCGTTACAGAGCCAGAAGCCATCCGCGCCGGCGATCGATCTACGGTCCGCCCCGACTAAACAGGCGCCTCGTCCGCATAAGACAGCCAAGCGGTAATTGGCTAACCTACTGCGCTGAGCAGCCGGGTGGCGCCAGCTAGCCCAGCGGATGGTTCGGCCTTTCGACTGGTCCCGGGGAGCTCGATCTCCAAATGTGGGCTTGGTATCTGTCACCGGCGAGGGCTCACCCTCCGTCGCCCACATCCGTCGCGTAGCACTGGCCGCTCCACACGAGGAGCACCTAGCCATGGCGCGAGTGTTCTTGATTGTCAGCTTGGAGCCGCAAGGCCGGAGTGCGAGGAAGAGACTGGTGGAGCGTGGCATGGCGTCGTGCCCGCGTCGGTAAAGTTCGCACCGGCCACCGGCATGAACTGCCAGTCGTACGCGTCGGGGTGCAAGGTCACTCGCAGCACCCCAAAAGTATCGTCGTTCCGGACTTGGCTGGTGGCCAAGATCGACTTACCGAATCGGTAATGGCTCTTCCCCCCCGTCCCGACCACGAACTCGCGAATGCCGTGCCCAGCATCTGGGTTGCCGGTGGCGTCCAACGGAGCAAACCGCTCGTAATCGTGGTCGTGGCCGACGAGGACAACCTCGGCACCCGCGTTGTACAGCGCCTTCCAGATTGGTTGCATTCGCGCGTAGTTGCCGTGACTTCCAGAGCTGAAGCGCGGATGGTGCCAATACGCCGCGACGCACTCTCGCGGATTCAGCCTCAGGTCAGCAACGAGCCATTTGTACTCCGGCGATCCCTCGCCACAAGTACCGATTGAGCTGCAGTTGCTATTCAGGGAATAGATGCGCCAACCCGCCAGGTCATACGCGTAGTATCCCTTCCCTGGGGGCCCGGCCTCGGTGCCGAAATAGCTGAAATATGGGGCTGCGTTTTTGGACTCATAGTCGTGGTTCCCGGGCGCGGGTTTGGTGCGGCTTTTCTGACTTCCCCAGGACGGCTGGTAGCACGAGCGGTAATCGCGCAGGCTGCCGCGTTCGTAAGCATTGTCCCCGAGCGCTATCACGGTGCCCGGGATTTCCCTGAGAAGGGCTGCCGTCTGCTCATCGCCCATGCTCGCGCAGTCAGCGATGTCGCCCGCTGCGACGATCACCGCTGATCCGGTGCTGGCCGTACCCTGGGGTGGACCGATCGGCGTCCGTGCCCTGGTCAGCACGACAAGAGCGAGCACACTTCCCAAGACGATAATCGCCCCGAGGCCGACCACCACCAAACGACGGTTCACCACACTCTCCGGGCACGGGGCTGCGACGCAAAGATCGCTTAGGTCAGCGTACCCGATCCCGATGTGATCCGCCGCCTGGTCCTAGGCTACGGCAGTTGTCGGAAGTAGAGCAGCTCCCCAGCTTCACCGGCCGCAGCGCCGGACACGGGGAGGAATAGGGTTACGACTATGACCCGGGTGCCGGTCGGGCCTGTGAGTATCGAGTACGAGGGGTTCGCGAACGACACACTTCCCTTGTGCGTGCGCACGGGGAGTCGGACCGCGTGCCCCGTGACTTGGTTGTAGAGAAATACGCGCCAGGACGACCAGTCACCCCTCGTCAGTTGCCCCTCGTGGATGTTCAGTCGAGCTCCATCGAATACGGTGGAGTCACGGTCGCCGATGTTTCCTGCAACGCCGAGGGTAGTTATCGCGCTGTCGATCTGAGGCTCCGCGCCCGTGCTCCAGGCCGAAAAATTGACGAGCGTGCCGCGTGCCTGGCGATCAACGAATGCGTCTTTGAAGTAGTGGAAGCCGATGTCGATTACCGAATGCGACAAGTCCGGGCTGAGCGAGGCGGAATAGATGTTCGGAGTTCCCTCCGCACCGCCTGTCGTTGACACCAGCGTGTGCGGCGCGTTGAACGTGTCGTCCGGTGCGGCGGCGAGGAGGCTCGTGAAGCTTGCATAGTGACGGAACCGAAGCCAAGTGGCCGAGGTCGCGACGAGTCCGTTGTTATCGGCTTCCTCGGCAAGGAGATAACCGCCGTCAGAGGTCGCCGCAATCGTCGGCTGCGAGGCATGCGTATCGAGGTCGGTACGGTATGTCCAGGTCAGCAGGTCGCTCGACGTCGCGAGCTTCACGTGGAATGCGCCGCCAATCAGTGTGTGATAAACGCCGAGATAATGGCCAGCGCTGTCGCGAATCACCTTTAGCGTGTCCATCGACGAGCCGGCGCTGTCGCGGAGGCCGTAGCGGTAAGCGTTTGCCGCTGTGACGTCTGTGATCAAGGCCATGAGGTCGGTCACAGGGTCGGGCGAGGGGGTAATCGTCGGCGATGGTGTCCCGCTCGCGACGACCGGAGTTGCGGTGGGAGCCAGCGATACTGTCGACGCCGGGCTGGGAACGAGCGTCGATGATGATCCTGAAGTGGGTGTGGTCGTCGCCGTCGGGGAGGGCGATGCCAGTATCGCAAGGGCGACGACCGTGATAGTGACAGATGCAGCGACGACCGCTGTCTTGGCCTTGCCGGTGCCCGTGGTGCCTCCTCCGGTCATTTCATTGGCGGAGACGCGATGTTGTCCCAGGCCGACAGTGCGGGGCACGACGATTGCAACGGTGAAGGCTCCATGGCTATCGGTGCGATAGGTGCCGAGCTGAAGTGAGTCGCCGTCGAGGACCAGCATTCCGCGCTGGTGAGGTGGAAGGCCAGTGCCGGTAATAATTGTGGAGGAGCCAGACCCGACCTCCGTGGGTTGAGCTGTCAGGACAGCACTCCGTCCGGAAGCGAAGAGGAAGGGTATGACCATGGCCGGAACGAGCAGCGCGATAATAGCGGTCGCAATCCAGTCGCCGATGCGGCGGTCGCGACGCTGAGTGGGGCGAGGTCCGCGAACGGCACCTCGGAGCGATGGTGAGAGCGTCTTGTATCGCACGACTGCGAGATCTCCTAGTCTCAACCCGAGTCCGGAGCTCCGTCTTTGCGCGTCGGGTCCAATTGCCATCGTATGGGCAGAGGCGCGCCTCGCGTAGAGGTCAGAAGTCCCATCGGACAGGTCGGCATTTCGGCCATCTAGGCTCTCTGATCCCACCGTCCCCATCGAATCGGACGTTCGTCGTGCCCCTCATCGTGGTCATGGCATTTGCTTTGCTGCTGACTGCCTGTTCCCCCGCGCCCCAGACCGCGGACCGCTGCCAAATCCCGTACCGCGCAGTCGAGTCGGTCGGGACGTGTCCTGGAACCTTCAGCGAACCGACTCTAGTGGCTCACCGTCCGGATGGAGAGACTTGGACAATCGTGGTGCCGAGCAAGAATGGAGCGCTGATTGCGGGCGCGTTGGGAAAGTTTTGGGCGGAGCACCCAGGTAAGGTGCTCACCGTCTTCGCATCGGGAGACACCGGAAGCCTGGGGATCGGCTATGACCGCGGTGTCCTCTTCGATCGTAACGGCACGCTCACATTTGGCATTTGTAGCGCGTGGCTCGATTTCGGCCCTTTGATTGGCGAAGTGTGCAATGACCAGCTGCGGTTCGATGTGCGGGCCCCGTCTCCGCCGTCTACAGGTCCGACTCCGGTTATCCCGACGCCAACAGCTAAACAGACGCCCGCTCCCGGCGATGTCTTCCTCACTGGTGCCGGCGACATCGCATCCTGCACGAGTCGCGGCGACGAAGCCACAGCTGCGATCTTGGCGCGCACTCCAGGCACGATCTTCACAGCCGGCGACAACGCGTATGAGTCTGGGACTGCGGGGCAGTATGAAAGCTGCTATGGCCCCTCCTGGGGCCAATTCAAGGAACGGACGCGCCCGGCGATCGGTAACCATGAGTACGTCACCCCGAATGGCGCGGGATACTTTGAGTATTTCGGCGGTGCCGCGGGTCCCATCGGTAAGGCGTACTACTCATACGCACTCAACGGGTGGCGGGTCTTCGTGCTGAACAGTAACTGCGATGAAGTTGGCGGCTGTAGTACAGGTTCGCCGCAGGAACGATGGCTACGTGCCGAGATGGTGAAGTATCGAACCCTGTGTAGCCTTGCCATCTGGCATCATCCCCGGTGGAGTTCGGGGCTTCAAGGCGGGATGGTCGAAATGCAGGCGCTCTGGGAGGACCTGTACCAGGCCGGCACCGAGCTCCTCATCGTGGGCCACGACCACGTTTACGAGCGTTTCGCCGCTCTGGATGGGCAGGGGCATCCAGATCCGCAACATGGAGTTCGAGAGTTCGTCGTTGGAACGGGCGGCGCGAGCCACGAGACGTTTCGGACACCACTCCCGACGAGCGAAGTCCGAAATGATCAGACGTTCGGTGTCCTGCGGCTTACGCTTGGTCCCGGCCGGTACCGGTGGACATTCCTGCCAGTGGCCGGTAGCACGTTCACCGATTTCGGCGGCGGAACCTGTCATTGACCAGCCGCGCCGTCACGTCCGCTGGATCTGAACGGAGGCGCGTGCGGTACCAAAATCGTGCCCCTTAGAGGCGTGGACCAAAATCCTGTAGACCCCTGGGATCTCGAGCGAGGTCAAGTTCAGAGTGGCAACTCCGAAGCTGTTGCTCAGTTCCGCCGCCCAACGCGTTACACCACCGTCGCCGCTTAGTTCAACGTAGATCACCGCTTCTGACACGGCCTCCGATGGTTGGTGCGCTCGTGATTTCACCTTCACCGTGAACTTCAATGGGGCGCCGACCACGACGGCCCGCGGTGATGCGATTGCCACACTGAATACCGCATTGGGAGTGGCTGCCGAAGTCGCGTGCTCGGTGGTGATTGCCCACGTGGGATGGAGCTCGAGGGTTCCCTTCACCGACGCCCTGCGGTTCACCACCCAAGACCCATAGAACGTCGCGTGTTCGTCCACCAAGGGGACAGTCACGCCAGGCTGCTCGAAGGGCGGGACTTTGACGATGATATAACGCTGGATCTTTGAGTCGATGAAATTGGCATACTGCGCGTCAGGCTCCACCAAAATGATCAGCTCAAGATCGTGTGGATCCCTGTCGACGCTTCGCACCGTGCCACTCAGCGTGGAACATGGCGCTATCACATCGAGTCGCGCCGGCATTGAAACGTGTTCCATCGGAAACTTCGGACACGCGATGGATCCCGAGAGCCATGCCGGTGCCTTGCGGAATGGACCGATCCCGCGACTCGATCCCTGCCACAGCAGAACTGTGGCCCCGAGGACGATGACCACCACGACAGCCGTGGTGAGCCAGCCGCGTTGCCGCGGTCGCCACAGGCTAGGCAGGCGGACTGCTGCGCCCAATATTCCTGATGCCAACTACCAGCGCGCTGTTTCCCGCCTCATCGATCGCGACAAGCTGATAAGCAGAGCGGACCGGTGCAGGCAGTCTCACATTCGCAGTAAATGACCCGACCGAGTCCGCCCTATACGTCCCCAGCTTCTTGCGATGGTAATACACGGTTATGCGCGAATCGATGAGGTACCCACTCCCGTGGACTCGCATGGTCGGTGCGGTCCCGCCCTTTGGTGTAGGGAGCCGGGTGCCGGATAGCTGAGGGCGGGGAAGAAGCTTACCGACCTGGTAGATCCACACTAGCGGCTCATGGCGGGAATAGACCGTGTAGACCAGCTGACCCCCATAACGTTCGATAAGCTGTCGAAATTGGCGTTGCGTCTCAGTCGCGACGAGCGGATCGTCAGGAGGGTCGTCCGGCTGGGTGACGTAATAGACCAGGTAGCTGACGATGCGGTTCTGAATGAGGCGGGGCGGCCAATACGCGACCCAATCGCGAGGTGAGCCATTTGCCGAAATCTGCGGCTGGACCAGGACTCCACCGGGGAGCACCGTAGCCAACCGAAAGCGACCGAATGGGTACGCGTCGCGTCGCGCATAGAAGGAGAGGGCGTACTGCGCCGATCCCTGTGACATCGTCATGATTCCTGCGGAAGGCGAGGCGTGTTGTGCAAGCCATTCACCGGCCTCGCGGAGCCCTCCAGTATTCTCCGCCGCGATCGTCCGAGACACGGGAGCTGCGGCTTGGATACCAAGTGCAGCAACGACCGCCACGGCAACCGCCGGTGCGAGCCGCATGGCGGGCCGATATGTCCGGAGCCGTCGCCACAACCACATCAACTCTCGGGCCGTGAGCAGCACAAATGCCGGAACCGCGGGCAGGATGTAATTGAAGGCCTTCAATGGAAAGACCTGGAAGAAGACCACGACCGCCGCAACCCAGAGCAATAGCAGAAGATCCCGGCGCCACGCCCATCTCAAGGACGCGGCAAATGATCCGAGCCACAGGACCGGCATCAGCGGCCCCTCGTACGCGATCATCTTTGCCAGGTAGTAGTTGGCAGGCACATGACTCACGCGCCGGCTGCTGTCATTGAGTAATGAGAGGAATCGCTGGGGATCCGATGCGAGCTGCAACCACGCAGGAGCCAGAAACAGTACAAAGACTAAGACGCTCATGGCTGCGCCGCGGATTCCTACTGTCCGCCAGCGTCCGCTAAAGCTGATGTACAGCAAGAAGATGGGTATCACGAGGATTGCGGTCACCTTCGCTTGCACCGCAAGGGCAGCGAGCGCAGAGAAGGCAAGCAACCATCCGCGCCGCTCCGTCTGCGCCCATTTCGCTGCGGCGAGCATTGCGAGCGTGAAGAGGAGGGTGAGCATCGAGTCGAGCAGTGCTACGCGGCCAAGGGCGATCGCATATGCACTGATCGCTAGCAGAAAGGCAGCGAGCAGCCCGACGCTTCTCCCGTACAGCGTCCGGCCGATTTCGAACACGGCAAGTACGGTTGCGACGCTCGCAAGGGCCGAAGCAAGGCGCGGGATGATGTCGTGGAAGCCGAAGACGGAGAAGAGCCCCGCCAGCACGTACTGGAAAAGCAGGAAGTTTGAGTTCCCACGCGATACCAGCACGAAGTAGCGCGCGAATTCGCTCTTCCCAGCCAAGAGGGCAGCCTGCCCGGTATAAACCGCCTCGTCGCCGCTCAGCCCTGAGGACATCAACGCCCATAGGCGGGGAGCAGCCGAGAGGGCAACAATGCCGAACAGAGCGAGCGTGATTGCCAGTGCTGAAACCCAGGGATTGGCGGCCCATCTGGAGATGACGGAGGCCCGGTCTCCTTCCGCAGCGATCGTGCGCCGCGTCGCAGGATAAGTGAGCGGGGCCGAAACGCTTCGGTCGCGGTTTATGGAGCTCATCTACGGTGACCTGACCGTGATGATGAGCTGCGGACGAAGGCTCGGGGTGCCCGCTTCCCGCGAATACGCACTCACTCCATCGGCAGAAGTCGGGATAAGCGCAAACGTGTAATCAACATTCGTCGATACGGCCGACGTCACGTCGATATCAAGCCATGCGCCGCTCGAAACCGTCCCGGTATCTGCCAGCGGGGATCCTATGAGGACGGGCTTGTTCGACCATGTGATCCCGGTCTCATTCCATGCGTTATCCGCCAGGCTCACAGACGGTCCCCGGGCGCTGCCATCGCCGATGTACAGACGAACCGTTGCCTTCTCGACCGCCCCGGTCAATCCGGCAACCGTGAACTTGAGGTAGGCCTGCCGATTGGGCGACAGGTCCGCATAGATCCGCGACAGGGTCCCGAAGTTTCCAATAGGAATGGCTTGGTCAACATAGGCATCTGCAACGGCGGGATAGGTCACTGTCACAGTTGGGGGCGTATTGACGGTCGCCTCGGGACTGAAGGTCGAGAGATTGCCCGCGAGATCGCGGGCGCGGACCTTGTACGCATATGTCTGACCCCCCTGGGTCGTCGTGTCGGAATAGCTTGACACTATGCCAACCGTCCTCAGGAGCGAGTCATTGCGGTAGATGTCATATCCCGTAACACCGACATTGTCAGTCGAGCCGGTCCACGCCAGATCCACCTGCGTCGAGCTCCTGGCCACGGCGGTTAGGCTCGCGGGTGCGGTTGGCGGCTCCGTGTCGCTCGGCCTGGAAAAGTCATAGGTCTGCACGTCAAATGCGCGGCCTAGCTCGTCGACCGGAGTCACTGTCACAATCGTGCCGCGGACGGAGACGAGAAGGTAGTGATAGACGTGGTCGATCGATACGGGGCGAAGACCCAGTCCGCAGGCGGTGCCCGCGTTGTCGTTGTACGACCACCCGATCCCGTACGCATCCACGCCGGAGCAGGCCCGTACCGACATTAGCTTCGCACCACCGCCGCCCGTCACATACGTTACGAGGCCATCGGTATCCGGCTGATTCCGCTGGTAGATGTGCGCGTGCCCGTTGAAGGCGATGTCCACGCCATACCGCCCGAGGAGGCCTTGGAGACTCGTTGCGCCTTGCAGGTAGGCATCGGATGTTTCACTTGTGTTATCGGAATAGATCGGATAGTGAAAGACGGCAAACTTCAAGGCTGAAGGGTGCGTTCTCAGGTCGTTTTCGAGCCACTGGTACTCCGGACTGCTCGCCGTCCAGTGGTACCCGTAGTCGTTCTGATAGGGCGTTGCCGTGCCGTTGTTGCCGTCGGTCCATGCGGCTGTGAGCACATAGAAACGCGTGTTCCCCGCATCGAAGGCGTACCACGCGCTGGGGTAGCTGGCCGCGCTGGTGCCGTTGAGGCAACAGTAGGCCTGCTTCTGATATGTGCCGGCGGACAGGCTGACGGCACGGTCTTGCGGCCAATTGACGAGATCCGGAAGGTTGGATTCCGATCGGGCGAAACCGTGGTTTCCGACGGCCGTGAAGAGCGGAAGCGAGGCACCCACCTTCGCCCAGTAGTCCGGGCCGAATACGGCGCTGATATTCGGACCCGTCTGATAGAGATCGCCGTAGTTCGCCTGACT
>VBKA01000054.1 GCA_005879815.1 Chloroflexota bacterium | reverse complement strand
TCCGCGGGCACGACGCAGGTCCAGGTAGGTATGGGCACCGTACGTGTATCCAAGCTCCTCCCGCAGACGCACGTTGAGCCGACTCCAGAACACGCCGCCCAGTACCGCGGACATCACGCTTGCCTTGAAGAACCGAGGGTCGAGCCTGCTGATCCCGATGAGCCCGACTCGGAGCTCGCTCTGCACCGAACCGGGACGGTCGACCAGGACGATGCGCCTTCCGCCCGCCGCCTGCGGCTCGATGTCGCGATGCCCCGGCCCCGTCCCGTCCCAGTCGCCAAGCTGCTCCTGGGCGGAGCGCAGCAGCGCATCCTGATCGAAGGCGCCTGCCACGATCAGGTTGGCGCGCCCTGGGAGGTAGTGGGTGCTGTGGTGCCGGCGGACGTCGTCGAGGGTCAGCGGCGTGACGCTCTCAGGGGTGCCGGCCGAGAGGCGGTGGTAGGGCGTCGCCTCGTCGTACAGCTGGCGGAGGAAGCGCTCGTCGGCGAGACGGCCGGGGTCCGCCCTGGCCTGCAGGATGTCGGTCAGCCGTTCCGCCTTCAGCCGCTCGAACTCACCCGGGTCGAGCCTGGGCTCGCGGACCATCTCCGACAGGAGGCCCAGGCCCTCGTCGAGGTGTCGCGGCACGGACTGGAAGGCGGCGCGCGCCCAATCCCAGGAGGATTCGCTGCTCATCTCGATGCCGAGCCGCTCGGTGGTGTCTGCGAAGCCTGCGGCGTCCAGGCTTCGCGTTCCGGTAACCAGCAGCTGTGCAGTCAGCGCGGCGACACCGGCGTTCGCCTCATCCTCCGCGGCGGCGCCAGCGTCCATGACCAGGTGGACGTTCACGAGCTCCCGATCCGGCAAGGGAACGAGCCACAGGTTCAGGCCATTGCGCAGCGCCCGGCGCTCGAAGGCGGGGAAGTGATAAGGGCGCGGCGAGGCTGGCGGAGGAGGGACGCTCAGGGTTGCCGTCATGGCCGCTCAACCGCCGCCGGCGCGTTGTCCTGGGCGGTCGCGGCACCGCTCCGAGCGGTTGCGTCCTCGGCCGGGACGTAGGTGAGAACGACCTGGTTATCGGGCCGGACGTAGGAGGCGAACGCATCGCGCACCTGGTCGGCGGTCACCGCGCTGTATCGGCTCATCTCGGCGTTGATCCGCGCCGGCTCGTCGAAGAAGGTCGTGTACATGGAAAGTCGATCTGCGCGCTCGCTGACCTGCTCCAGCGAGGTCGCCACAGCGGCGTCATGGAGGTTGCGGACCCGGTCGAGGTCTTCGTCGGTCGGCCCTAGCTCACCCAGCCGGGCGATCTCATCCTGCGTGGCCGCCTCGACGATCGCGGCCTCGTCGCCCGGCCTCGCGGTCGCCCATACGGCCAGCATTGCAGCGCCTCCAATCAGCGGGAACGGGAAGATGGCGACGTCCTGCGCGACCTGTCGGACGCGCACCAGGTTGGCGTAGAGGCGGCTGGCGCGGCCGGTGCCGAGCACGTCGGCGCCGACCTCGATGGCGTCGAAGCCGGGGGTGCCATAGGTCGGAATGCGGTACGCGAGATACGTGCGCGGCAAAGGCACCTTGTCGGGTAGCACCTCCCGTCTCTCTCCGCCCATGAGCACAGGGTTGAGCGATACGTCCGGTTGCGGAGGCAGCGCCGGATTGGCAGGGATCGGGCCCAGATGCCGCTCGACCAGCTCCATCGCCGTATCTGGCTCGAAGTCACCGACGATCGACAGGACCGCGTTGTTCGGCCGATAGAAGGTCTCGAAGAATTCGCTCACGTCGCGGAGCGACGCAGCCTCGAGATCCTCCATCGAGCCCAGCACCGAGTGGTGGTAGGGATGCTCCTCCGGGTAGACGAGCTCCTGCAGCTTCTCGTCCCACGTGCCGTACGGCTGGTTGTCGACCGATGAGCGACGCTCGTTCTTCACCACGTCGATCTGGTTGTCGAGCTTCTCCTGGGTCATGGCCCCGACGAGGCGCGCCATGCGGTCGGCTTCGAGCCACAGGGCGAGCTCGAGCTGATGACTCGGCAGCGTCTCGAAGTAGTTGGTGCGATCCAGCCAGGTGCTCGCGTTCAGGGTGCCTCCGGCGCCCTGGACCAGGCTGAAGTGCTGGCCCTTGTCGACGTGCTCCGAGCCCTGGAACATCATGTGCTCGAAGAGGTGCGCGAAGCCGGTCTTGCCGGGCTTCTCATGCTTGCTCGCGACGTCGTACCACAGGTTGACGGCGACCACGGGCGCGCGGTCATCCCGCGACAGGACCACGCGCAGGCCATTTTCCAGGCTATGGCGATCGATGGGGATGGACGGCACGGCCTTCCTCGCCTGGCGGAAATGTGGTGGCTGACCGCCGCCCGACCAGCGCGCCGGTCAAGTCAGGGTCGCGGCGAGCGTACCACGCGCGAGAGGGTCAGCGGCCGGCCCGCTTGTCCTGCGCCTTGGCCTCGATCTCCTCGGGTGGAACGTCCCTCACGCCCCCGCGCTCGGCCGTCTTCTGGAACTCCTCTTCCTGGCGCTTCAGCTCCTCGGTGGATTCGCGTTCGGCCTCGATCATCCGATTGCGCGCTCCAGGAATCGATCGGATCAATTCGTCGAGCTTGAACTGGAGTGCCTTGGCCTGCCGGTTCTGGCTGGTCTGGATCACGAACACCATCCAGAAGGTGATGATGGTGGTGGTCGTGTTGATCACGAGCTGCCACGTGTCGCTGAAGCGGAAGATCGGTCCGGTGAGCGCCCAGACAGCGATCAGCAGGATGGACAGGGCGAGCGCCCACGGCGTGCCGAGCGCCTCCGTCAGGGCGTCGGAGACTTCCATGAACCGATCGACGAGCCGACGCTCTTCTTCCTTGCCGCTCTTGTGGCTGGACGGGCGACTGGATTTGGCGTTGCTGCGGGTTGCCATGTTGCCTCCGACTGGACCGATGATTCCCGAGGCCGGAATTCTTCCGCCGCTTGGAGAAGCAACCCGCGTGCCGATTTGCCAGGAGTTGCCTCAGCCGAGAGTGGTCCTAGTCGGAAAGCTGGAAGGTCACGCTCCCCTGAATGGTCGCCGCGTAGGTGATGCAGCGCCCAAAGAGCCGGAACCGGTAGTGGCTGAGGAGCATGGCGAACGCAGCTTCGCCGGTACCACTCGGCGCCAGAGTCAGGTGCCCCGTCACGCTGTAGGTCTGCTTTCGGCAGCTCGAGGTCGTCAGCAGCGTGATGGTTCCGCCATCGATCGCTCCAGCCAGGTCCCGGGTCTGGCCGTCGAGCGCGAAGGATCGGCGGGTCACGGACGCGGTGCCACCGGGATTGGCGGGCAGTGGGCCGTGGACGACCATCGCATGCCACGTCCCGAAGTCGTCTGGCGCGACCGCGCCTCCAGCAAACCAGCCGACGGTCGGTGTCGCGGCGTATTCGATGCCGCTGACGGCATAGGACACGGTGGACGTGGCCAGTGCAACAGCCGGCACGGTCGTGATTCCGACGGCGGTAATGATCGCGAGGAGAAGAATCCGAAATCGGCTTACGACTACCACCTCGACACCTCTGGGAGCGGGATCCTTGACCGGGTCGCCCCATTGAAGGCCACCGCGCGCGCCGTCTGGTCATCATGCCCGGCCGTGACGATCTCAGTGTCGCGCACATGGGAAGGCCTGGTGCCCGAACGAAAGGCTGGCTGACCTGCCATCGCAGCGGTTGGATGAAAGGGCCTCCGGACGCACAGCGCATGGCGAACCGCAGTCGGCCCGCAGGGACTGGTAGCTATCGTTCCGGATGACGAGCTTCGCGACGTCGCGGGACGGCACGCGTATCGCCTATTGGACGTCAGGCTCCGGTCCGGTGGTGCTGATCGTGCACGGCGCGGGAGGCGACCACACCCCATGGGCTCCGCTCATCAACGCGCTCTCGTCCGCGTGCACGGTGGTGACGTTCGATCGCCGCGGACGCGGACGCAGCAGGGACACGCTCCCGTACGCCGGGGAGCGCGAGGTCGAAGATGTCGTGATGCTGGCCGAGCGTCTCCGACCTGCGTGCCTGCTCGGGCATTCGTTCGGTGGTTTTCTCGCGCTGGAGGCGGCAAGAGTCAGCTCGGCCATCCGCAGCGTCATCGTGTACGAGGGGTGGCCGGATCCGTCCGACGACATGACGGTCATGCCCGAGTGGCTTCCCGAGCTTGAGGCCCTCGCCGTCGCGGGGCGCCGAGCCGAGATCGTCGAATACGGGGAGTCAGCCGCGACGATCGAGGAGCTCCACCGGAGCTTTCGGTGGCAGGAGCTCTTGGGCGGGGCACTCGTGGTGCCGCGCGAGATCCGCGCATATTCCGCCTTCTGGGGCGCCGACCCCGTCGGCGAGGCTCGTTGGCACGACCTCGCCATCCCGGTTCTCCTGCTTTACGGCGAAAAGAACGTCGACCAGGGACAGGCGGCAGTAGCTCTCGCAGCCACGCTAAGCGATGCGAAGATCGAGATGCTCCCGGGTCAAGGCCATCGTGCCCATTACGAGGGGCCGGAGGTGCTCGCAAGCGCCGTTGGCACTTTTGTAAGAGGCCTGCCTGTCGCGTCGCCTTGAAGCGCGGCGAATGCCGGCGCTTCGCCTGGAGAGGCTCCTGGCTACTCCGCGCGCCGCGCTCCCCCATTAGGAGGCGCCTACCACGAGGCGCCTCCCGGCATCGCGGGATGACCTACTGAGCATGTCAGACAGTGGTGAGCGACCAGGGACTCGAACCCTGAACCTAGAGATTAAGAGTCTCTTGCTCTGCCAATTGAGCTAGTCGCCCGCGGCCGATGATGACCCAGCGTGCTTCGAGCGTCAACCGCCGCTCCGGCGCGGCAGCTAGGCGGGCTGGGCCGGCCCGCCCAGGGGCTCCGGCGACTTCCCGTAGTGCAGGTCCGCGAAGGCGCCAATTCCCTCCGTATCAGCCGAGTCCAGGTAGAGGAGGTAGCGCCACGCCGTCACGGCGATGGGGTGCCCGAAGTCCTTGCCGGTCCACGGCGACAGGATGAACTTGAACTGTGACGTGTGGACCTGGGCATTCACGAAGTCGGTCAGCTTGGCCACCTCATCCGCGGAAACCTTGGAAGCCTGGTACCAGATCACGATCCCGCCATGCTCGAGGTTGTGCACGACCGCTGGCTCCGGAACGGCGGTGGTGTAGACCCCCCAGTTCATCGGCGCCACGCCCGGCTGGTTCCAATGGGGACCCGATGTCGCCGGTGTCGAGTTGTAGGTCGGGAAGGTGCCCACCGCCACGTGCTGGCCGCCGCCGTTCGGCTCCAAGATGCCCTGATACTTCTTGTCGCCGCTCGAAACGAGGAGTGCTATCGCCACGACCGCGATGGCCACTACGATCGCGCCGGCGAGCGCCACGACCCGCCAGTCGAGCCGGGCACTTCGCGCGGTGCCCACGCGTCGGGTCATGGCCTGCTCGCTGGCGCGGGGTCGACGTTGGACCTGCGAGGTGCGCCGCTTCGCCATCGGCGCGCAAGTCTAGAGGAGTCCGGACGAGGCGTCCGGCATCCCTTGGTCCCGGGCTTGCACGGGTCCCGCTGGTAGAATCGGCCACCGTTCCATCCCCAACAGGAGACCTCATGACCAGCGATGCCGGGCGCGAGAGCATCGTCGGACTGGTGCGGGAGCTGGTGCGAGGCGTCATCGGTCTCGTGCGCACGGAGATCACGAGCGCACGGCAGGAGGTCGGCGAGGGCGTTAGCCGGGTCGGGCGCGGGGCTGTCTTCCTGGGCCTCGCCTTCGCCTTTGCACTCCTGTTCCTGATTGCCCTTGTGGTGCTCCTGATCGCGGTGGTTGCCCTCTGGCTGCCCTGGTGGCTGAGCGCCCTCATCTTCGTGGTCGTGTTCGTGATCTTGGTGGGACTCTTCGCGTGGGCAGGGGTTCGGCGTTTGATCTCCGCCAAGGACCGATTCACCCTTCCGGAGACGCGAGCTTCGGTTCAGGAGGACGTGGCATGGGCGAAACGCTTGCTGAAACGCGAGTAGAGGTCAGCGCGCAGCGCGCCGACCTGGAACGCACCGCCGAGCGGCTGCAAGCTCGCGTGCGCCGAGCTCTCGATGTCCGAGCCAAGATTCGCGAGAACCCGGTCGTCGTCGGCGGTCTCGCGGCCGGCGCCATCTTCCTGGCCGTTGGGGGTCCCGTTCGGCTGCTCCGGGCCGCGCGGCGAAGGATCGCTCCCACGCGCGTCGAGCAGGCATACGACACGCTTCCCAAGGCCCTGCAGCGATGGGTCGACACTGCCAGCGAGACGGTCGGGCCGCGGGCTGAGGATGCGCGGCGAACGCTCGCGGAGGAGCTCCAGCGCTGGCGGGCCGAGCCGACCGACAAGAAACGCGCCCGGCTGCTGGCCAAGGAGATGGCGGAGGGGAGACCAGGGCCCGGCCGGGCCGCTTGGAAGGCCTTCGAGGCGGCTGCGACGCTGATCTCGGCGGCAATCGCGCGGCGCGCGATCGAGCGCTTCATGAGCGGAGACAGGCCAATGGACGCTGCCGCCGAGCTGGCGCCCGCCCACCCGGCGAACAGTCAGCCAGCAACCAAGCGGCAGCGCGAGAAGGGAAGCGAGGGCTACTCGGGCTGGTCGTCACGAGGAGACGCCGCGACATGACGTTGGAACCCTCGCTTCACGTTGGGCACGTCCTCGGCGCGATCGTGTGGGTAGGTGACGGATTGATGCAGGCCGGGGGCGGCTCCTTCTCGACCGCTGGATCCTCGGCTACCGCCTGGTGCTTCTGGTCCTCGTCGTCGCCGTCTGGGACATGATCTTCAAGCCTGGTTTGTGACGGTCGGCCAGGCCTAACCGACCGGGGCGCTGGTGCGGAGCACCCGCCGCAATAGCTCGCGCGCTGCGGGGTTCCCAGGCCCACCCGCCGTCCGGGCGACGACAAGGTTCCACAGAAGCCGTCGTGCGAGGGGCCGGAAGGCGACCGCCTCCGTGCGTGCCTGGGCCGACTCCGGGAGGATCGTGACCCCGACGCCTCGGCGCACGAGCTCAAGACAGGTGTTGACGTCGTTGACCTCGATCGCGCCGCGTCGCTGAAGCGCGGCGGCGGCAAACGCGCGGTCCACGAGCTGTCGGACCGTCCATTCGGGCGGCAGGTCCACGAACGGGAGTTGGGTGATGTCCCGCAGGTGGATCCGCCGCCGCGACGCGAGGTGATGGTCGAGGGCGCAGGCGAAGACCAGGCGATCGGTGTGGAGCGGGGTGACTTCCAAGCCCGCCTCCGGGGAATCGATGAGCGGGATGAAGCTCAGATCCACGCGGCCCTCCCGCAAGGCATCGAACTGGGCGGCAGGACCGGCCTGCCACAGCCGCAGCTCGATGCCCGGATACGTAGCCTGAAACTCGGCGATGATCGCCGGAAGGTCGACGCTTGGCGGCAGGACCTGCGACATCCCCACCGAGAGCTCACCCCGCTCGAGTCCCTCCACGGCCAGGACCGCGTCGCGCCCAGCGCGAGATGCGGCCAACGCCCGGCGCGCCTCCGGCAGCAGTGCCTGGCCGGCCGCCGTGAGCGAGACGCGCCGGGTGCTGCGCACGAAGAGATCGGCTCCCAGCTCGGCCTCCAGGGCCCGAATGGAAGCTGAGAGCCCGGATTGGACGATCGAGACCCGCTCCGCCGCGCGCGTGAAGTGGCGTACCTCGGCCACCGCGATGAAGTGCTCGAGCTGACGAAGCTCCACGGATACCTCATCTCCATCGGTGCTGAATCAGATCGGAATCTTCTGTTGGACAGGATAGTCCACACGCGCCAGTCTGGGTGCCGTGATGGAAGTTCAGCGAGGTACAACTGATGGAATACGTTCAGCTCGGCCTGCGAGGGCCGCGAGTCTCCCGCATCGCGTTTGGTAACTGGTCCTCTGGTGGCGACTGGGGCAGCGTCGACCGCAAGGCAGCGATTGCCGCCGCTCGCAGCGCCCTCGATCGGGGCGTCACGCTGTTCGATACGGCTCGCGCTTACGGCTTCGGTGCCGCCGAGCGGCTTCTCGGCGAGGCACTCGAGCCAGAGCTGCGCTCGCGGCGCGACGAGCTCGTCATCGCCACCAAGGGTGGCCTGCGGCGCGACCCGAACGGCCAGATGGCGAGGGACAGCAGCGCCGGCGCCCTGCGAGGCGACCTCGAGGCGAGCCTCCGCTTCCTGGGGACCGACTACGTCGACCTTTACCAGGTTCACTGGCCGGATCCGGCGACGCCGTTCTCGGAGACCGCCGAGGCGCTCGACGACTTCGTCCGGGAGGGCAAGGTCCGCCACGTGGGCGTCTCGAACTACGACGCGCGACAGATGGCCGCCTTCCAGCAATCCAGGCCGCTCGACGCCCTCCAGCCGCCCTACCACCTGTTCCGACGCGAGATCGAGGATTCGGTCCTGCCCTACACGGCCGAGCACGGCATTGGCGTCCTGGTCTATGGACCGATGGCCCATGGGCTCCTGACCGGCCGGATGACGCAGGACATCGCGTTCGCGCCCGGGGACTGGCGCGCAAACAGCGACCTCTTCCGTGGGGACACGTTCCGCCGCAACCTGCGGATCGTCGAGGAGCTCAAGGCTTTCGCCGCCGAGCGTGGGACGACCGTCGCGAGGCTCGCAATCGCATGGACCCTGGCCAATCCCGCGGTCCACGTTGCGATCGTCGGCGCACGAACACCCGACCAGATCAGCGCCACGCTGCCTGCGGCAGAGGTGCGTCTCTCACCCGACGACCTGGCCCATATCGAGAAGATCACCCGCGGTGAGGTGCCGGTCGGCGGACCGGTGCCCGAGAGCGTGTAAGCGAGGAATGACTAGGCGAGGAATAACGAAGCGAGGGATGACGATGAACGCACGACCGAACCCCCATTCCGGACGGATTGCCGTCCTTGGCACCGGCAAGATGGGCTCGACCATCGCCGATCGGTTGGCCCGCGCCGGCTTCGAGCTGACGCTCTGGAACAGGACCCGAGCACGAGCGGAGGCTCTCGGGATCGGGCATGTGGCCACCTCGCCCGCGGAGGCAGCCCAGGACGCCGACATCGTGATCAGCAGCCTTACCGGTCCTGACGGGGTGCGAGCCGCCTACCTGGGCGACAACGGCGCCCTGGCGAGCGCGAGTGATCAGCTTTTCATCGACATGAGCACCGCGGGCGCGGAGATCGTCGCCGAGCTCGCCGCCGCCATGGGACAAACGGGCGCACGGCTCGTCGACGCGCCGATCATCGGAGCGCCAACGCTGGTGCGCGACGGGCAGGCGGCCATCCTGGTCGGCGGAGCGGCCGCCGACGTTGACCGCGCGAGGGCGGTCCTCGGGGCACTGGGCGAAGTGCGCCACGTCGGCCCGCTTGGGAGCGCCGCCCGCCTGAAGCTGGTCGCCAACAGCATGCTCGGCGACCTCATCGTTGCGGCGGCCGAGCTCCAGGTCGCCGGGGAGGCAGCCGGACTGGACCCCGAGGAAGTGTTCTGGGTCCTCCAGCGCCTCGTTCCGAGCCTCGGCATGCGGCGAGCCGGATTCCTGGAGGACCGCCACGCGCCACCCCTCTTCGCGCTGCGCGACCTGGCCAAGGACCTCGACCTGGCGCTTGCTCTGTTCCGGGGGTCGGCCAGCGAGATCCCGCTCACCGGGCTCGCCGAGTCCTTCGTGAGCGAGGCCGCGAATACAACCGGGGAGATGGACATCACGAGCGTGATCCGCGGCTATCGGTCCAGCACGCCGGCGTCCGCGATGGTTGGCGTCGGGCCTGCGGGCGAGCCGATGGCGACCCGAGCAACGTTCTGATGACCGTCAGCCAGCAGGCGGCCCGTGGGACGAGGGCACGAGCCCGCGGGAATCCGTCAACCGGCAAGCGGGCAAGCGCCGGCCCGCATCGCGAGCAGCATCGCGGGACGAATTGGCTCCGCGACGTGATCCTTGGCGGCCAGGACGGGCTGGTCAACATCCTCGGGATCATCCTGGGCGTGATTGCCGCGAACGGATCGACGACGGTCCTGCTCGTCACCGGACTTGCCGCAGCCATCACAGAGTCGATCTCCATGGGTGCGGTCGGGTACACGTCCTCGGTATCCCAGCGCGACTACTACGAGGCTGAGCGCAGACGAGAGCTGGCGGAAATCGAAGGCGCGCCCGAAGCCGAGCGCGAAGAGATCCGGAAGATCTACGCTGCCAAGGGCTTTAGCGGGCGCCTGCTCGAACGGGTCGTCGAGACCATCACGGCGGATCGCGAGCGGTGGCTGCAGACGATGATGGACGAGGAGCTGCAGCTCCAGCCAGTTCGGAACGCCGATATCCTTCGGACCAGTGTGGTCATCACCGTGACCACGCTCATCGGGCACCTCATCCCGCTGGCGCCGTTCGTCTTCTTTACTCGGATGCCTGCGCTCATCACCGCCTTCCTGCTCAGCGGCCTCGTCCTCTTCGGGGTCGGGTCGTACTCCGCCGTGACGCTCGTGGGCAGCTGGCGAAAGAATGGCGTCCAGATGGTCCTGATCGGGCTCGGCGCGGCGGCGGCCGGCTATCTCATCAGCAAACTCATCGGTGCGCCGGGATGACGCCCATCATCGGCCGATGGGTTGGCGAGGCTCACTCGGTCTGGTTTGTCTGTAGCATTTGAGCCGGGCGGGTGGCGGAATGGCAGACGCGCCGGCCTTAGGAGCCGGTGTCGAAAGACGTGCGAGTTCGAGTCTCGCCTCGCCCACCACCATCAAACAGGAGCAGATTTGGTCACCGTTTCCACCCGCCCAGAGCCCGGCTCTCGCGTCGCGCTCGACATCGAGGTCCCGCCGCCGGAGGTCGACCGTCACTTCGCGACCGCCTACACGCACCTGGCGCAGCGCACGCGCGTGCCCGGCTTCCGGCCGGGCAAGGCGCCGCGGCACCTGATCGACCGATACGCCGGACGCGCCTCGGTCGTGGCGGAGGCCATCGACCACCTCGTCTCAGCCTCGTACGACGCCGCGCTCGACCAGACGGACCTGATCCCCATCGACCAGCCCGACGTCCAGATCGATGCGGGAGAGGTGGCCGAAGGGACCCCCGTGAGGTTCACCGCCACCGTCTCCGTCCGGCCCGAGGTAACACTGGGCGACTACGCCGACTACGCGTTCGAGCTCGAGCACAAGCCGGTGACCGATGACGACGTCGAGGCGGTCCTCACCGAGATGCGCGAGGGCCAGGCAACCCTGCGCCCGATTGACGGGCGGGCGGCCCAGAACGGCGACGTGGCGGCGGTCAAGTTCACCGGGACCATCGACGGCGAGCCCTTCGAGGGCGGCTCCGCGGACCGGCTGCCGTTGGTCATCGGCGAGGGACGCATGATCGCCGGCTGGGAGGAACAGCTGGTCGGCATGCAGATCGGGGAACGCAAGGCATTCGACGTCACCTTCCCGGACGATTATCGGGTTGAGGATCTGCGCGGGAAGCAGGCGCACTTCGAGGTCGAGCTGCTCGACCTGCGGGAGCGCGTCCTCCCCGAGCTCGACGATGAATTCGCTCGCTCGGCCGGCGAGGTGGAGACCCTCGACGCGCTGCGGGCCGAAATTCACGATGCGCTCGACAAGCGCAATCAGGCGGAGGCACGCCACGTGTTCGGGGACCGGATCATCGAGTACGCCACCGCCAACGCGACCGTCGACCTGCCCGAGGTGATGATCGCCAACGAGGTCGACATCATGCGCGACGAGCTGCGCGCCCGCCTGGCGCAGCAGCGCATCGGTCTCGACCAATACCTGGCCCTGGCCAAGCAGAGCCCCGAGGAGCTCCTGGCGGAGCTGCGCGAACCGGCCTCCCGGCGCGTGAAGACCCTCCTCGTGCTGTCGGCGATCGCCGAGCGAGAGGGGATCGACGCCATCGACGCTGAGATCGACGCCGAGGCGGCGGATCAACTGTCACGCTATGGCGACGAGCCCAAGCTGCGCGAGTACCTTGGCTCGCGGCGCGGCCGTTCGTACCTGCGCATGACGCTGCGCAACCAGAAGCTCGTCGAACATCTCGTCAACCGCAAACTAGGGACCGATACCCCCTCCGGCACCGGTGAGGAGCCGCCATCGGAGGCCGAGACCGCGTCCCTTTCACCCGCCAGCAGCCGATCGGAGTAACCACGCCATGCTCGTCCCGATGGTCATCGAGAGCAGCGCGCGCGGGGAGCGCGCCTTCGACATCTACTCGCGCCTGCTCAAGGAGCGGATCATCTTCCTGGGTGAGCCAATCGAGGATCACGTCGCGAACCTGGTCATCGCCCAGCTGCTCTTCCTGGAGAGCGAGGACCCCGACAAGGACATCAGCCTTTACATCAACTCGCCTGGCGGGGTCGTGACCAGCGGCCTGGCCATCTACGACACGATGCAGTACATGAAGGCTCCGGTGAGCACCATCTGCATCGGCCAGGCAGCCAGCATGGGAGCCGTCCTGCTCGCCGCCGGTGCCAAGGGCAAGCGCTACGCGCTGCCGAACAGCCGGGTCATGGTCCACCAGGGCTCGGGCGGCGTGCGCGGCAATACACCGGACGTCGAGATCCAGGTGCGCGAGATGCTCAACCTGACCGAGCGCCTCATGCACATCCTGGCCAACCACACCGGACAGGAATACGACAAGGTGCGCCGCGACTCCGAGCGCGACTACTTCATGAGCGCCCAGGAGGCCAAGGACTACGGGCTCATCGACGACATCTTCGAGGGCCGGGGCGAGTCGCTCATCAGCCTCACCAAGGAGGCGGGGGGCACCGTTCCGAGCGCAGACGAGGCAGCCCAGGCCGACAAGGCGCCGGCTCCCGCGAAGCGCTAGGAATCACCGGCGTGAGCCTGCGGCGGAGGACCAATGCCGCATGGCGGAGCGCTCCTGGGCGCGTGCTATCCTGCCCGGGCCGATTCACGGACGGCGCGAGGTGAACCAACCAGGCTCATGACGACCGGCAAGACGAAGGTCCCCTATCGCTGCTCCTTCTGCGGGAAGAGCAAGGAGCAGGTCCGCAAGCTGATCGCAGGTCAGGGCGTCTACATCTGCGACGAGTGCATCAACCTCTGCCAGGAGATCATCGAGGAGGAGATGCTCGAGACGCCGCGCGCCAAGAGTGCGCCGGCGCAGCTCCCCAGCCCGCGCAAGATCAAGGAGGCCCTGGACGAGTACGTGATCAGCCAGGAGCGGGCCAAGAAGGTCCTCTCGGTGGCGGTCTACAACCACTACAAGCGGATCAACGCCGGCCAGAACGTCGACGACGTGGAGCTCGGCAAGTCGAACGTGCTGCTGGTGGGGCCCACCGGATCCGGCAAGACCCTGCTGGCGCAGACCCTCGCCAAGATCCTGGACGTACCCTTCTGCATCGCGGACGCGACCAGCCTGACCGAGGCCGGCTACGTTGGCGAGGACGTCGAGAACATCCTGCTGCGGCTCATCCAGGCCGCCGACTTCGATGTCCAGCGGGCCCAGCGCGGCATCATCTACATCGACGAGATCGACAAGATCGCGCGCAAGACGGACAACCCCTCAATCACCCGCGACGTCTCCGGTGAGGGCGTCCAGCAGGCACTCCTCAAGATCCTGGAAGGCACGATCGCCAACGTCCCACCACAGGGAGGCCGCAAGCACCCGCACCAGGACTTCATCCAGATCGACACCACGAACATCCTCTTCATCTGCGGCGGCGCCTTCGAGGGGCTCGAGCGGCTGGTCGAGGAGCGGGTGGGGAAGCGGGGGATCGGCTTCGGATCACAGGCGCAGCAGACGCGCGAAGAGCGGCGACGCCTGATGGACAAGCTGATGCCGGAAGACCTGCTCCACTACGGCCTGATTCCCGAGTTCGTTGGTCGCCTGCCGGTGGTGGTCAGCCTGGCCGCCCTCGCCAAGGACGACCTGGTGCGCGTCCTGACCGAGCCCAAGAACGCGGTCACGCGACAGTTCGGGAAGTTCCTCTCCCTCGACAAGGTGGAGCTGGTCTTCACGCCGGATGCGCTTGACGCGACAGCAGGCCTGGCGATCGAGCGCAAGACCGGCGCCCGCGCGCTGCGGACGATCGTCGAGGAGGCGCTCCTCGAGGTGATGTACGACATCCCGGAGCGAACCGACGTGAAGAAGGTCGTCATCACCGCTGAGACGATCGAGCGCGGTCAGCCACCCATGCTGCTCACCGAGAACGAGGATGCGGAACCGCGGCGGCGGGCGAAGGATCGCCGCATCGAGGCGGAGGAGGAATCCGCCTAGCCCGCTCCCAACGGAGGGCCGGCCGGCGCGGTCGGGTCCTTCGGTTCTGGCGCGGGCTCAGAGGCTGAAGTCTCCGGCTCGGCCGCTAGCGGTGGAGCGCCAGACGCAGTCACCATCACCCGCGGCGCGGTGGGGATCCTGATTCCGTGCTCCGCGAACGCCGCCAGGATCCGCTTGCGCAGCTCACCGGCCACGGCCCACTGCTCTGCGGCGGGGACCTGACCGAGGACCTTGAGCGAGACGCCGGTATCGCCGAAGTGCCCGATCCGAACCACGCTCGGCGCCTCGAGCAGGCGTGCTGCCCATTCCGGATCGGCGTGCAGCTGAGCCCCGACGTCGTTGATGAGCCGGGTCGCGAGATCGAGATCGGTGTCGTAGGCGACCGGGATGTCGACGTTGACCCTGGCCCACACTCGCGTCAGGTTGCTGGCGACGGTGATCTGGCCATTCGGGACCGAATGCACCGTGCCGTCGAGGTCGCGCAGCATCGTTCGCCGCAGGCTGAAGTCCTCGACCACGCCAGAGACCCCGGCGATGCGGACGACGTCGCCCTGGTTGTACTGGTTCTCGAGCACCACGAAGATCCCCGCCAGCCAGTCACGGATCAGCGTCTGGGCACCGAAGCCGACCGCGATGCCCACGATTCCCAGTCCCGCGACGGCCGGACCGATGTCGACCTGGAAGCCGGACGAGAGCGCCATCAAGACGGCCACGATGACAATCACCACGCCCCCGGTGCGCACCGCGGTTCGTTCCAGCGTGCGCACCCGGCGTTCCAGCTCGACCCCGGGCAGGACGGCCTCCGCATCCGGAGGTTGGCGTGCCAGGACGCGACCGGCGACCTGGCCGGCGCCAAAGCGGAGGGAATACCAGGTCACGAGTGCCACGATGGTAATGAGCAGGATCATGGCCGGACCCCTCCACGCGGGGTCGATGCCGAGGGCCGACAGCAGCTGGATCACAAGGCAGATGGTAGCCATCGGTGGGGTACCACCGCGGGTCGCAGGGGGAGTACTTCCGTCGCCTCGGGAGCAGCCGGGCCATCGGGGTAGGATGGTGCGCATCGCCAACAGGCAGCACCCAGGAGGGGCGAGTTACCCATGACCCCGACCCCGCGCAAGTCCGGCATCCGGCTTCCGTGGTCGCACGACGACGACTCTGACGCAACGACGGCAGCCGAGAGCAGCGCTGAGGCGTCTGAGCCGACCGCGACGACCGACACGACACCGATGGAAGGTGGCGCTCAGGCCGAGGCCGCTCCTTTCCCAACACCGCGCATGGCGCAAACAGGCGCCGCGGCAGGGCCATCGGACGAGCCGCAGTCGCCCGAGGAGGCAACTGCCGACGTGGCGGACAACGCCCTGCTGGTCAGCCTCATCAACGCCATGCGCGAAGTGGCGGAGCGGGAGCGCGAGTCGAGCGTCTCGACCCTGCGGCTGTCGGTCGACGAGACGGTGGAGACCCTGCGCACGCGGGCGGCCGAGCAGGCCGAGCAGCTTCGCGAACGATCCGAAGGCGACATCTCGGCCATCGGGGACTGGGTGAATGCCGAGACGGAGCGCATCGCCACGGAAGGGGAGCGGCGGCGCGAGACCCGTCGGCAGCTGCTCACACAACAGCTCAGCGACCACGAGCAGCGAAGTGGGACCGAGATCGAGAGCCTCTACGCCCGCATCCAGGAATATGAGCGCCAGCTCACCACCTTCTTCGCCCAGCTCCACGACATCAACGACCCGGCTGCCTTCGGCACCGCCGCCAAGCGCATGCCACGGCCACCCTCGATCGTGTCCGCAGCTCCGGCCGCTGTTCCGCCACAGCAGGCGGATGCGGCTGCCGCTGCAGCCGGAGAGGCGCCGGATGACGGCACCCCGACCGCGGCAACCACCCCAGGCGAGAGCCCCGAGGAACAGTCAGCCGAGCCGATGGCGACCGAGACGAGCGCCGAAGGAACGCAGTCGACTGAGTCGACCGGCGAGGCCACAAACCCAGAGACAGCCGACACCGGCGCGGAGCAGTCTTCAGAGGCAGCGCCGGCGAACGACGAGGCCGCCGCCGAGGAGGCCGCCGCCGAGGAGCCCGTGGCAGAGGGATCGTCGACGATCGTGCCCGACACCCATGACGCACGTCTGAGTGCGCTGGGCATCGACCGGAACGGGTCGGAGGCGCAGGAATCCGTCGATGAGTCCGCCGCGCCACCGGCCGAGTCCGGCACTTCCGACCAAGCGTTGGTCTCCGAGGGCGAGGCACCTCATGACCCGCTTCGCGCCCGCCTGGCAGAGCTTGACGCCAAGATCGGCGGGGAGACCAGCGGCGAAGCGGCGACCGCGACGGTGGTCGCGCCGGGCGCCGGTGGCGAGGTGGCCACGGCCATCGTCGTGCACGGCCTTGGCAGCTTCGGTGCCATCACCTCCTTCAAGCAGGCGCTCGAGCGCGTCGACGGCGTTCACGGCATCTCGCTCTCGCTCGGCCCCACCGGCGAGTTCGTCTATCGGGCCACCCACGACCCGGAGTTCGACCTCGTGGCGGCCATCGAGCAGATCGAGCACGGCGGCGCCCAGATCGAGCGCCAGCCGGATGGGTCGCTGCGGGTCGTCGTCCAGCGCGGCCGCTAAGGCCGCGGACCGCCCCATCGGTCTGCTGGGGAGGGTTTCGACCGCGCGCTGTGCTAGACTCTCAGCACGGCGACGACCGTGAGGAGTATCCCTCCATCGGCCTCAAAGAGAGGGTGGGCCGAAAGGGCTGAGAGCTCACCCGGACACGAGAGGGAGAAGGTCGCACGCGAGCCGGCTGGGTCCGCCCGATAACGCGGGAACGAGGGCGCTGGCGTTCAGCGCCGAACGAAGGTGGTACCACGAGGCACCCGCTCGTCCTTCGGCGAGCGGGTTTTTGGTGTCCTGGAACCAAGCTGTCGAAGAGAGGAGCTCAGCCATGACGACGGCGACGACGAACCGCGAGCTTGCCCCGCGCTACGACGCCGCTGCCGTCGAGCCGGGGATCTACCAGCGCTGGCTTGAGAGCGGCGCCTTCACGCCCAGCCAGGAGCCGGGCGCGGAGCGCTTCGTGGTCATCCAGCCGCCGCCCAATGTGACCGGCGCGCTGCACATCGGCCATGCCCTGGGGTCCACGGTGCAGGACACGCTGGTCCGCTATCACCGCATGCGGGGTGACGACACGCTGTGGTTGCCCGGGGTGGACCACGCCTCGATCGCGGCCCAGTTCGTGCTCGACCAGATCATCGCCGCGGAAGGCGAGACGCGGCAGTC
>VBKA01000142.1 GCA_005879815.1 Chloroflexota bacterium | reverse complement strand
CGCGTGCCGGCCCGGATCTGGTTGCCGAGGATCAGGTTCACCTTGTCGATGTAGGCGCTGAAGAGCAGGAATGCAGCGAGGCTCGCCGATGCGATGGCGTATCCCTTGGTCAACGCCTTGGTGGTGTTGCCGACCGCATCGAGACGATCCGTGATCTCACGCGCGCCGGCCTCCGCGTGGCTGAACTCCGCGATCCCACCCGCGTTGTCGGTAATCGGCCCAAACGTGTCCATGGCCAGGATGAAGGCCGTGGTCATCAGCATGCCCATGGTCGCGACCGCCGTTCCGAAGATGCCGCCCGGGTTGGCCTGGCCCGCGGGCAGTCCCGACAACGCTTGCTGACCGAGCCAGTGGCTCAGGAACAGCGCGATGCCAATCGTGATCGCGGTCAGTGCGGTGGTCTCGAAGCCCACGGCGGTGCCGGAGATGATGTTGGTGGCGGGGCCCGTCTTGCTCGCCTCCGCGATCTCGCGCACCGGCCGATACGAGCCGGCGGTGTAGTACTGGGTCAGGTACACGAAAGCCACGCTCGTGGCGAGACCGACGCATCCGGCCAGGAAGAACCAGAGCCAGGTCGGCGTGCCGCCCGCGCCCAGCTGCCCAGCTCCCCCCATCATCTGCCAGGTGGTGAGCGCGAGCCCGGCCACAGAGAGGATCGTGGTCACCCAATAGCCGCGGTTGAGCATGCTCATCGGGTTCTCGTCCTCGCGGCCGCCGATGAAGAACATGGCCACGATGGTCGCGATCAGTCCAAACGCTCGAACCACGAGCGGGAAGAAGATCCAGGCCTCTGGATGCGGCCAGCCGCTGGCGCTGGCGATCGTATAGACCGCGACACCCAGGATCATGGCGCCGATGTTCTCGGCGGCCGTGGACTCGAACAGGTCCGCACCACGACCCGCGCAGTCGCCCACGTTGTCGCCAACCAGGTCCGCGACCACGCCCGCGTTGCGCGGATCGTCCTCGGGGATGCCGGCTTCCACCTTGCCCACCAGGTCCGATCCGACGTCGGCGGCCTTGGTGTAGATCCCACCGCCGAGCTGCGCGAAGAGGGCGACGAAGCTCGCCCCGAACCCATACCCCACGATCAGGAACGGCGCCTGGTTCGGATGACTGAAGCCGCCGTACAGGGCGAACATGGCGTACACGCCGAGCAGCGAGAGGGCGACCACCAGGAACCCTGAGACGGCCCCGCCGCGGAGCGCGGTCTGGACAGCGCCGACCAGGCTGTGGCGCGCGGCCGCCGCCGTGCGCAGGTTCGACCGCACGCTGATGTACATGCCGATGATGCCGGACGCCATCGAGCAGGCCGCCCCGACCAGGAACGCGAGGCCAGTGCGCCAACCGAGATCGAGCCCGTAGATGTCGGTGTCGGCAACCTGCCTGGTTTCGACGAGGGTGATGACCAGACCAATGACGACGGCGCCCCCGAGGGCCAGCAGCGCAATCGTCTGGTACTGCCGACGAATAAAGGCCACTGCTCCCTCGAAGATCATGCCCGCGATCTCCTGCATCGCCTCCGTGCCGGTGTCGCGATGGAGGACGTCGTACGCCAGGTACAGGGCAAAGACAATTGCCAGCAGGCCCGCGATCGGGATCACCCAGGTGATCGGTTGGAGCTCCATGAATCCTCCGAATGGTCGCCACATTCAGCCGTCGCTCTGGGCAACAGCGCGGGCGCGCGCTGATCAGTCGACGGTGGTCTCACACACGGAAACGCCGGCGGCCGCACCATTCGGTACCCCGCCAGCGAGCCCGGCGATTCTCGCATGGGCCCAAGTTGTGGGTCAACTTGCACGGTCCTGGCGATGGGGGCTCATGGGAGCCAGGTCGGTATCCAGCCGTCGAGCGTCAGCTGGGTGTTCGTCTCGCTCACAAGGTTCAGGAGCCAGATGCCGCCGGGTCCTGACGCGGGAACCGGCGGGGAAGGCATCGGCCCGGGGGTGGGGCTTGGGGTCGGCGAAGGAGTGGAGGACGGTTCGGGAGATGGTGAGGCCGATGCGCCGGGGAGGGGCTCGCGAGCGACGAGCAGCGCCTGAGGTGCTGGGGCGAAGCGGACGCTCGACTCCAGGGCGTCTGCGTCGGGCACCACTGGCGTTGACTGGAACGAGGTGCCGTTGAGGATCCAGACGCGACCGGCGTCGGGCAGGCGCGGATCGAGGACCAGGTAGGCGATGCGCCCATCGGCGTTGACGTCGGGAAGCGTTCCTCCAGGGCGCAGTGGCGTCAGACGGACCGATGAACTGCCGACCAGCAGCGAGCCGATCTCGAGCGACGCCCGCTGGGCGACGGTCAGATACAGGCCCGCAGGTGTGAGGGGGGCGACGGGGATCCCGGGCGTGAGGAGGCCGGTGGGCAGGACACCGGATCCATCATCGGTGACCGGCAGCCCGCTGACCAGGACCGTCGCATCATCCGGAAGCCAGGCCGGAGGAGCGACAACCCGAAATGGCGCCTGCGTGACCGCGCCGGTTCGCAGGTCCACGATACCGGCGAAGCCGGACATGTCGACGAACGCCATGCGGCGGCCATCCGGCGATATGCGCGGCGCGCGAAGAACGGGGGCGAGCAGCGCGCTCCCGCCCGCGCCCGCCGACGGAGCGATGCTGGGAATGCTGGACGGCGTCGGCGTCGGTGTCGCCATTGGAGCGATGGCGATCCGTTCGGCGCCGCCACCGCCTGGTGGCCGGCGCCAGATGCCGAGGCCGGATCCGGTTTTCACATCGGCACGGCCAAAGAGGATGGCCGATCCGTCGGGCGCATAGCTGGGATCGAATTCGAGCACGCCCGCATCGGTCAGGACACGATGCGCAGAGCCGTCTGCACGCAGCTCGACCAGGCGGGCGCCATCGCCGACCACCAGCGATCGACCATCGGGCGCAACGGCGTAGCTGGTGAGCGACGAGAGCTCGGCCGAGACCTGGTGCTGATTCGAGCCGTCGGGGTTCATGGCCCACACGTTTGCGACTCCGGAGCGTTGGCTGAGGAACACGATCTGGTTGCCCAGCGAGCTCGACGGCGCCCCGGTAGTGAAGCTCCACGAGAGGGGCGTCGCTGTGCGGGAGCCGTCGGCCCCGCGGATTCCGGTGCCCACCGAAACCGTGAAGGTCGTGTTGGCGGGCAGCGAACCGGATGGCGTGAAGCGAAGAATCCGTTCCCCGTCGTCACGAAGCCCAGCCGCCCCCTCGGCGGTCGAAAGACCCAGACTGCCGGAGATCGGTGGGCTGATGGTGACGAGGTTGTCGCTCACCGTGTCCGGATCGATCGCGCGGTCGAAGATCACGGCGATCGGCGTGGTGATCGCGACGCCCTGGGTGCCATCGGCGGGGACGACGGTGCGCGCGGTGAGTCCGGCCGAGACGGTCGTGAAGGAGAACCGCAGCTCCGGCGACAGGGCTGTCCCTGCCTGGTCGTGCGCTGCTGAGCCGAGCACGACGGCGTATTCCCGACCGGGCAGCAGCGGAGTGCGAGGGACGATCGCCAGGCGCTGGCCGCTCCAGCGAAGCTCGACCTGGGTGCTCGGGATGACCTGCAGGGCGCGCTGCACGCTGGCGGTGTCCATGAGGGTCGAGAAGGTGAGCTGGATGTTGGCGTCGAGGGGCACGTCGCGAGCCTGATCCGCGGGCTGGGTGGCGACGATGGTGGGACCGCCCACGGTCCGGAAGGCGAATGGACCGGCGCCGCCCGTCGCGTTCCCCGCGAGGTCCCGGATCTGACCGTGCAACCTGACCGAGAACGACGTCTCGAGTGGCAGGCGATCGGCCGGCGTGAAGATCATGGTGGCGCCGCTCCAGCTGAAGGAGCCGCCGAGCTTGGGGACGACACTGAACGCGGCCTGAGCGCTCTGATGGTCGACAGCCTCAGAGAAGACGACCTCGAGGCTCGAGGTCGTCAGCGCGACGCCGTCTTCGCCGGGCAGATGCTGACTGAGCGTGAAGCGATCGACCTGCGGGGGTCGAACGTCAACCGTGCTCGCGTAATAGAGGATGGGGGCAAGCAGCGCGGCGCCGATGGCGAGGACGAGAACTGTCCGGATGACGACGCGTCGGATCCTCCCCCCAGCGACCGGCTGCGCCACCTGTCACGAATGCCGGAGTCGGGCGGGGAGGATGCGCAGCTCGTCGCGGTACTTGGCCACCGTCCGCCGAGCGATCGCGACTCCCTGCCCCAGGAGCTCGTCGGCGATCTGCTGGTCGCTCAGCGGATGGTGCTGGTTCTCGGCCTCGATCATGGTCCGAATCTGGTCCTTGATGCTGAGCGAGGCGGTGAAGAAGTGGGAGAACGGCACGACTTCACCGGAGGGGACCATCACGAATTTCTCGGCGGTCGCCCGACTGACGGTCGACTCGTGCACACCGATCTCCGAGGCGACCTCCGCTCGGGTCAAGGGCACGAGATGCCGCACGCCGAGCAGCAGGTAGTCCCGCTGGCGCTTCATCAGGGTGGCTGCGATGCGTTGCAGGGTCGCCCGCCGGCGGCGCACCGCATCGATGAAGAAGCGGGCCCTGCCGACATGCTCGCGGACGTGCTCCTTCTCCTGGTCGCTCCAGGTGGGCGAGCGGAGGGCAGCCGACACGCTCGCGTACGACGCGGCGACGCGCAGGCTGAAGCGGCGCGACTCGACGACCTCGACTTCCAGCTCGCCATCCACGATCCGGATCAGGACGTCGGGACGCAGGATCGGTCGCGGCGCGTCACCATGCGTGGCGGCCACGAACGCGGAT
>VBKA01000053.1 GCA_005879815.1 Chloroflexota bacterium | reverse complement strand
GAAAGGTCTCCTTCCCGGGCAGCAGCACCAGCCGCGGCGGTGACGTGCGACCGTACATGAAGGGGTCCCCGCTCCGCTACGATGACGACGAGGAGAGCGAAGAGTTCGAGGAGGAGCCCGAGGAGGTGGAAGAGCTCGACACCACCCTCCCGGAATTCTCGACCGAGCCCGAGCTCGAGGAAGAGCTGCTCGAAGAACCGTAGGAGCCCATGACCGAGGCCACCGAGCGGAGGAGCCTGGACCATGTCGTCCTTCCTCGTCGCCTCCCCGGTCTGGCGCTCCTCGAGCGCTACTTCCCGTCCCCGGCCGACAACCTGCTCGACGCCGAGCTGACGGCGTTCGCCTCAGCGGGCGATACCGTCCTGGACCCCTGGGCGGGCACCGGTTGGACCGCGCGCCGCGCGATCGCCAACGGCATGCGGGCGATCGCCGCCGATCCCAGCCCCTTCGCGCAGCTCGCCGCTCAGGCATTCCTGCTGGCACCCGAGGCAGCTGCCCTCGACACGGCGTTCAACACGCTGGCCACGTCGCGAAGGGTCGACGTTCCCCTGCGTCAGCACATCGAGGAGCTGTACTCCACGCATTGCGCTGCCTGCCGGCGGCCCGTCGTCGGCGAGCAGTTCATCTGGCCACGCGAGGGTGACGCTCCCGGGCGAAAGGTGTACCGATGCCCCAGCTGCGACATCAGCGTCGGCGGTCCCGAGGAGCGCGCGGCACCCGTTGACGAGATCGACCTGGCGAAGCTCGGCATCGATGCTGCGACGACGCCGCCCGCGGAGCTCCCACCACCTGATGCGATCGATGCGGATGACGACCTGCCCCCGGCGCCGGTCGGCCTGACGGGTGTGCCCGACGGCTACGACCCCATTCAGTCCCTTGGCGAGGAGGGAGGCCCTCCTCCTCCCGACCCGATCCCCGCCGATCCGCCGACCGGGACCGCGGCGATGGGCCCGGGCCTTCCCCATTTCCAGTCGACGGTGCGTCCCGGACCGTTGGCAGCCGGAGCGGCGACGGACGTTCGGGAGGGGCCGCACGTCCAGGTTCTGCGCGAACGCTTCCCGGTCCTCGACGGGCGGAGTGAGCTCGTGGACGAGCTGGTCGCCCTCTACACGCCCCGCAACCTGTACGCGATCCAGGCGATCGCCTCGAAGATCGAGACCGAGTTCCGAGACCCGGCGCTGGCGGGGATCTTCCGCCTGGCGCTAGCCGCCTGCCTCCTCCCCGGCAGCCGCCTGAACGGCTATCCGGGGCGCGTCGCATCGCTGCGAATCACCGGCGGCCACGTACGCCAGCCGGCCTCCCGGCACCAGCGTGAGGTGAACGTCTGGCAGCTTTTCGAGGCTTCGTTCCGCGACGTGCGAACGGCCATCGCGGCGCTTGGCCGCGAGCGACGGCCGGCACGCTTCGCGACCGACATCGACGACCTGGGCGGCATGAGCGCCGCGAACGTGCTCTGGATCCGCAGCCGCCCTGCCGTCGCCGGCCAGTACCTGCCGCCCGACGGGATCGACCTGGTGCTCGGAACGCCGCCGCCACCTGCCTCGCTCGACGAGCTGAGCTTCGAGTACCTCGCCACCGCCTGGCTGATCGGGCGGGAGGCAGCCGAGACGCTCAGGCTCGAGCCCCTGTTTGGCAGCGCCCCGGTCGCCTCGGACGGCACCGAGGCGGCTGCGCTCCGGCACGCGATGGCATCCGCGGCCGGGACCTTGCGCCCCGGCGGGTGGTTCAGCGTGCTCCTCGACGGGGATGACCCTGATCGGCTGCTCGCCGTCGCTTCCGCCGGAGCGGCGGCGGGGCTCGACCTGGAATCGGTCGTCCAGCGCGAGTCGCGGCGCTCAGGAGACGGGCTCGCAATCCATTTTCGCAAGCCCTCCGGCGAGGATCGGCTGCGATCTGCGGTAGGCAGTCGTCCACTGCAGCTGGGCGCCGAGGCCGGGCACCTCACCTATCCGGAGCTGGCAGCCGCGGTGGATCGGGCAACGGTCGCCCTGCTGCGGGATCGCGGCGAGCCAGCCGGTCTGACGCGCGTTGCCTGCGCCGTTGTGATGGAGCTTGCCTCCTCGGGGCTGCTGCGCCGGCTGGGACACGTGCGCGGTGGCGAGTCGCCGCGGGGCAGCCGGGCCGAGCAGGCGGACGACGACGCGGCGGCTGTCGGCGACGACCGCGCCGACCGCGAGGACCGGGGTGACCGCGGGGAGCGCCGAGCCGGCGGGCACGCAGCCGGCGGCATGATGCTGGCCGCGCTCCTCCGCGAGGAGCTGTGGCGAGACGACCATCCCAGCCTCGTGCGGCTCGGCGAGGTGGATCGACCGCTGTGGTGGCTGCGCGAGCCGGACCTCGCCGAGCAGCCCCTGGCGGATCGGGTCGAGTGGGCCACCTTCTCGATCCTATCGACCGCCGGCCGCCTCGACGAGGCGAGCTTCCTGGATCGCATCTATCGGCACTTCCCGGGACTGCAGGCACCAGACGAGGAGCTCGTCCGGGCGTGCCTGGCGGCGTACGCGCGATCCAGCGAAAGCGGTCAGCTGCGTACCGAGGACCAGCTCGCGGCGCGCTTTGAAGATCATTCCCGCCTCCTGGGCCAGGTCGCCGACTACGGCCATCGTCTTGGCCTGCGTGTCTGGCTGAGCCGTCGGGAGCACGACAAGATCGCCGACGGGCGCCCGCTCATCGAGCACCTGGCCGAGGACGAGCGCCGGGCCTACCTGCCGCTCATCGTCCGCGCACCGGGTGAGGCGCTCTCGGCGGTGGATGCGATCTGGTACGTCCGCGGCCGGTTCGCGTTCCTGATCGAGGTCGAATGGACCGCGATGCTCGGGGACGCGGTTCTGCGCCGTGGGCGCGAGATCCCGCCCTCGGACCAGCAGGCGCGTATCGCCCTCTTTCCCGCAGAACGCACAGAGCTGGTGCGCCTGAAGCTCGAGCGATCGCCCTGGTTGCGATCCGAGGTCGAGCGCCAGAACTGGCATTTCCTGAAGTGGCAGCACTTCGAGACGCTGGCGGCGCGCGATGGCGCGAGCCTGGATTGGCTGGAGCCGGTGCTCGGCCTCGACCCGCTCATCGAGCGCGGAGGCGAGCAGCTCACCATGTTCGGGGAGTGACCTCGCCGACGCTTCCAATCTGACCGGCTCGGGGTCGCGTTGACCCTCCGCGTACACTCAGCTGGGAGTGCCGCGGTTCCCCCCTGCGGCACTCCCGTGCTTGAGCGCTCAGCCCGGCCGAGCCCCCTTCGCCACTCCGCGACGAGCGGTGCGTCGGCCCATGGCTCGGCGCACGACGGACATCACCTCATTGACGTATGGCGCCCCTTCGCCGCTCTCGATGGCGTGGGTGAGGCACCCGTCGATGTGGTCCTCCAGGAGGAGGAGCGCCACCTGGTCGGCCGCGGCGGTCATGGCCTCGACCTGCTGCAGGACGTCGAGGCAGTAGGCCTCGTCACCAATGAGCCGGCGGATCCCACGCACCTGACCCTCGATCCGGTTCAGGCGGTTGAGGAGCTCGCGCCGGTCCTTGGTGTAGCTGTGCCGGAAGTTCCGCTCCCGATCGGCGGTCGTCTGCATACCCAGGGGCAGTATGCGAGCGCCTGGGTGGCCGGGTCAATCACGCGCGCGGGCGGACCGTTTCAGCCACCGTCGCGAATCGCGATAGGATGCCGCCGATGCCCGAACCCGAACGCCACGAGCTGATCGAGCCGATCGAGCGCGCGCTGGCCGTCTTCAGCCACCCCGACGATGCCGAATTCGGCGCTGCCGCCACCATCGCGAGCCTCGTCGCGCGGGGAGCGCGCGTGGATTACGTGGTGACCACCGATGGCGGCAAGGGCACCGACGATCCGACGGTCACCGCCAAGCAGCTGGCGGCTACGCGCGTCGCCGAGCAGCGCGCCGCCGCGGATACGCTCGGCGTCGGCGAGATCGTGCACTTCGATTACCCCGACGGCTACCTCACGCCGTCGCTGGAGCTTCGCCGCGACATCGTCCGGCAGCTGCGACGCCTCCGCCCGCAGCTGGTCATCGCCCAGAACCCCCAGCGGCGCATGGACGGCAATCCGTTCATCGGCCACCCAGACCACCTGGCCACCGGCGAGGCGACCCTCTCCGCGGTCTATCCAGCCGCTCGCGATCGCCTGAACTTCCCCGAGCTGCTCGAGGAAGGGTTCGAGCCGTGGAAGGTGCGCCAGGTACTGGTGACCGGGGCCGAACGGCCGAACATCTGGATCGACGTGCGAGCCCACCTCGAAGTCGCGCTTGCCGCGCTTCGTTGCCACCACAGCCAGTTCGACGACTGGGACGCTGTCGAGCAGCGCGTCCGCGATCGAGCGCGCGAGGCGGGCGAGGCCGTCGGGCTGCCCGCCGCCCAGGCATTCCTCTCGATCGTGCTCGACTGAGAGCCTGCGAATGATGCGCGGACGCGGGGGTTTCTGGGGAGGGGAGCCGAACCTGCAACGGCGACCGGGATCCGGCGCCGCGACGCTGGGGCGGATCGTGCGCTTCTTCACGCCGTACCGAGGCCGGCTGACGGTCATTGCCGTCGCCATCCTGGTGTCGGTCACCATCGGCGTCGTCAACCCGATCCTGCTCAAGCTGATCATCGACAACCTGACCGGCCCGCGCGACCTCGGTCTCCTCTACGTCCAGTGCGGGCTGATGATCGTGCTTCCGATCGTGACCAGCCTCATCGGCGTCTGGCAGTCCTTCCTCTCCAACGTGGTCGGCCAGCGGGTCATGGACGACCTGCGACTGGCGCTCTACAGCCACCTGCAGTGGATGCCGCTGCGCTTCTTCACCGAGACGCGCACGGGCGAGATCCAGAGCCGCATCGGAAATGACGTGAACGGCGTGCAGTCGGTGGTCACCGACACCGCCAGCTCGCTGCTCTCGAACTTCGCGACCGTGGCGACCACGGTGGTGGCCATGCTCATCCTGGACTGGCGGCTGACCGCACTGTCACTGGGGATGCTGCCCATCTTCGCCTACATCACCTACCGGGTCGGCAAGGTCCGCCGCCAGGTGAGCACCCTGACCCAGCAGTCGCTGGCGGAGGTGAGCGCCATCACCGAGGAGTCGCTCTCCGTCTCGGGGATCCTGCTCTCCAAGACCTTTGGCCAGCAGGCCGCGAGCATCGAGAAATTCCGGCGCGAGTCACGCCGGCTGGGTGATCTCCAGATCCGCCAGCAGATGATCGGGCGCTGGTTCTTCGCGCTGATCGGGACCTTCTTCTCGATCGCCCCGGCCTTCGTCTACCTGCTGGCGGGGACGCTGATCATCCGCGGCGACACCCACGTCTCGATCGGCACCATCGTGGCCTTCACCACGCTTCAGAGCCGGATCTTCTTCCCGCTGGGACAGATGCTGAACGTCCAGGTCGAGATCCAGGGCGCTCTGGCGCTCTTCGATCGCATCTTCGAGTACCTCGAGATGGACCACGAGATCAGCGACGCACCCGACGCCGTCGAGCTGGACCCGGCCTCCATGCGCGGCGAGGTGCGCCTGGACAAGGTCGCCTTCCACTACCCGCCCAGCGCCGCGCAGCTGGCCTTGCGCGAAGAGGCGGCCCGGGCGGAAGCCGAGGGCCGCGCGGTATCGGTTCCCATCCAGCCCTTCGACCTGGCGAACATCACGTTCATCGCCCCGCCCGGGAAGCTGGTGGCGCTGGTGGGGCCTTCCGGTGCGGGCAAGACGACCACCACCTACCTCATCCCGCGGCTCTACGACGTGGATGCCGGCGCGGTCCTGGTCGACGGCCACGACGTCCGCCAGATCCGCCTCGAGTCGCTCGGACGCAACATCGGGGTGGTCACCCAGGAGACGTACCTCTTCCACAGCTCGGTGCTCGATAACCTGCGCTACGCCAAACCGGATGCCACCATGGAGGAGATCGAGGAGGCGGCTCGCGCGGCGGCGATCCACGACCGGGTCATGGACCTGCCGGAGGGGTACGACACCATCGTGGGGGAGCGTGGCTACAAGCTGTCGGGAGGGGAGAAACAACGCGTCGCGATCGCCCGGGTCCTGCTCAAGAATCCGCGCGTCCTGATCCTGGACGAGGCCACCTCGGCGCTCGACACGGTGAGCGAGCGGCTCATCCAGGGTGCCCTCGCCCGGCTGATGGAAGGTCGGACGACGATCGCCATCGCTCATCGCCTCTCTACGATCCTGCGGGCCGACCTGATCCTGGTCTACGACCGCGGCCGAATCGTCGAGCGCGGCACGCATGTCGAGCTGCTCCAACATGAAGGCTTGTACGCCCGCCTGTACGAGCAGCAGTTCCTGACCGATGCCGCGGTGGTGGCTGGCGCCTGAGGCATGCCTGGGCGCTGGTTCAACGTTTGGCGCATGACCCGCGTCGGTAGGGTGTGACGGTCATCGAAGGCGCGTTTCCTCCTGCCACCACGCGTACCCAGGCCGGCGACATCGATCGGGCCATCGTGGCGGACGTCCACGAGCGGCGGGGGCGCGAGCTGTTCGGATTCGCCAGGCACCTGGGCATGACCGATGAGGAGGCGCACGACGCTGCGCAGGAGGCGCTGCTGCGCCTGTGGACCGCCATCGATGGGGGAACCGCGATCGAGCAGCCGGACGCCTGGACGTTCCGAACGCTGTATCGGATCTGCATGGACCAGCACCGATGGCGGCGGCGCGTGCGCGCGCTTGCCGAGCGCATCGGGCCCGGCCATGAGCCCCGGGAGGCAGATCGGACCGACCTGATCGCGGTGTGGAGCGCCGTGGAGCGACTGCCCGAACGCCAGCGACTGGCGATCTACCTGCGCTACCGCGCGGACCTGCCCTTCGAGGAGATCGCGGCGATCCTGGGAATCCAGCCGGTGTCAGCGCGAAGCCACGTCAGCCGCGCGCTCGACACGCTGCGGGCGAGCTTCGAGGACGAGCGGGAGATGAGCGCATGAATCGCGACCGCGACCGGGTCGAGCGTGCCCTTCGAGAGCCGGGGCCGCGAGAAGAGCGAAGTGGCTTCGTGGCCCTACCAGCCGATATCGCGGAGGCGCGCGCCATGCTTCGTCGTTCGGAACGAAATCACATCCTTCGTGGGTTCATTGGCGCGGGGGCGGCGGTCGCCACGGCTGCGGTTGCCGTCCTGGTGGCGCTCGCGGTCACCCAGCCACCTGGTCCCGCGACCAACGGTGTCGGGTCGTCCACCAGCAGCCCGTCCCCGACGCCATCGCCACCTGCTGTGGCCGGTTGCAGAGCAGGGGACTTCGCGTGGAGCAGCGATCCGTGGGGTGGTGGTGCCGGCTCTCGCGGCACGATCGTCGTGGCGCGAGGTGTCGGGAGCCTGCAGGGGTGCATCATTCGCGGCCGAGCGACGCTAACTCTGCGCGACGCGAACGGCACCCTGCTGGTCACCGGTCACACGGCGCTGAATGATGTCCAGCTCACCGCTGGCATGCAATTCGAAGTGGGCGTCACCTGGAGCAACTGGTGCGGCGCCGAGCCCGCCCAGCCGATGTCGCTCCAGCTGATCCTGCCTGGCGACTCGACCCCGGTTCCACTCGTCCCGGCCAACGACCACGGCCTTACGTTCCAGACCTGCAATGGGCCAGGGCAGCCGTCAACCCTCGGGGGGACGAACTTCCAGCTGTCCTCACGTCCGCCCATACAGCGCTGAGCCCTAACCCGACCTTCCGCTGCACCGCTACGCTTCGGACGTGCATGACACGTCCAAGATCGCGGAAGCCCAGGCGCATCGGTACACGAACCGGCTCGCCAACGAGACGAGCCCGTACCTGCTGCAGCACGCGCACAACCCGGTCGACTGGTATCCCTGGGGCGCCGAGGCGCTCGAGCGCGCGAAGCGTGAGGACCGGCCGATCTTCCTGTCCATCGGCTACTCCGCCTGCCACTGGTGCCACGTCATGGAGCGCGAGTCCTTTGAGGACAACGCGATCGCCGAGCAGATGAACCGGGACTTCGTGGCGATCAAGGTGGACCGCGAGGAGCGGCCGGACCTGGACGAGGTGTACATGGCCGCCGTCCAGGCCATGACCGGATCCGGCGGCTGGCCCATGAACGTCTTCCTGACGCCCGACCTCCAGCCCTTCTACGGCGGGACCTACTTCCCGCCCACTGACCGGCACGGGCTGCCCGGATTCCCACGCGTCCTCGCCGGGGTCGCCGACGCCTACCGGTCCCGACGCGAGGAGGTGGCCTCCCAGGCCGGGTTGCTGGCGCGACACCTCCGTGAGCAGCTCGCGCTCCCGCCGGGCGGCCCTGCCCCGCAGCGCGGCCAGCTGGATGGCGCGGTTCGTCGGCTGGCCGCCACCTTCGATGCCGCCCGCGGTGGCTTCGGCGGCGCCCCATGACGCTCGAGTTCCTGCTTCGCGCGCGGCGTCGCAGCCAGGACCCGGACATCCTGCGCATGGTCACCGTCACGCTCGACGCCATGGCCAACGGCGGGATCCACGACCAGCTGGGTGGCGGCTTTGCCCGCTACAGCACCGATGCAGATTGGCTGGTGCCGCACTTCGAGAAGATGCTCTACGACAACGCCCTGATGGCCCACGCCTACCTGGAAGCATTCCGTGCTACGGGCGAGGCGCGCTACCGCGCGGTGGTCGAGTCGACGCTCGACTTCGTGCTCCGCGAGCTCGTGACTCCCGACGGCGGCTTTGCGTCGGCCTTGGACGCCGACAGCGAGGGCGAGGAGGGACGCTTCTATGTCTGGACCGATGCGGAGCTGCGCTCGGTCCTGGCCGATGCAGGGCTATCGGCCTCGGAGGCCGATGCCGTGGCGCGTTACTGGGACGTCACGCCTGATGGGAACTGGGAGGGACGCTCAATCCTCCACATCGCAGGTCCCGCGCCGGAGCCGGCCCTCCTGGATCGCGCCCGATTGGCCTTGCTCGCCGCCCGCGAACAACGGATCCGGCCGGCGCGAGATGAGAAGCAGCTCGCAGCCTGGAACGGGCTGTTGCTACGGGCCCTCGCCGAGGCCGGCGGCGCCCTCGGCCGAACTGACTACCTCGCGGCTGCGGAGGGGATCGCGGGGTTCGTCCGCACGGTATTGCTCCAGCCGGACGGCGCGCTGTGGCGCACCGCCCGTGACGGCGTTGGGCACACGCCGGCGTTCCTCGAGGACTACGCCTGTCTCGCCGATGGCCTCCTAGCCCTCCATGCCGCGGTGGGACGCGCCGACGACCTGCTGCTCGCGCGGCAGCTCATGGACCGCGCCATCGCCGACTTCTGGGACGACGAGGCGGGCGCCTTCTGGGACACGTCGGCCGCTCATGAGGCGATCGTCGCGCGGCCGCGCTCGGTGATCGACGGCGCCACTCCAGCCGGCAACTCCGTCGCGGCCGACGTGCTGCTGCGCCTGGCCCTGGTCACGGGCGATGCGGATTACGACCGGCGGGCGCGCTCAATCCTGCGGATTGCGGGAGACGCGCTCGATCGCCAGCCCCAGCTCTTCGGGCGGATGCTCTGCGCCGTCGATCGAGTGCTCTCGGATCCGATCGACGTCGTGATCGCCACGACTCCTAGCGACGCGGGCAACGATCTTCGGGCAGTGGCCCTTCGCCCATATGCGCCGGACCTGGTCGTCGCGAGCCTCAATCGCGAGGATCCGACAGCAGATTGGCCGCTCTTCGCCGACAAGCGGCCTTTGGAGGGGAAGCCGACGGCCTATGTATGCCGCGGATACGCCTGCCTGGCCCCAACCAGCGATCCCGCCGGAGTCGAACGCCAGATCGCGGAACTCAGGAAATAGGCCGGTTACGTCTACGGGTCGCTGATCAGTTGCGACCCCGTCACCTTGCGGCCGCTCCACGCCCTGCCCGGTTTCTACGTAATGAGGGGGTGCTTCCGTTAGAGGTCAGCCTTTCGATTCGTCGATGCTGCGAACCCACTCGCCAACGCGATCGCCGGCGTCATTAACTCGCGGTAGTCCCGCAGGCGAGAAGCCGCGGCTGCGATAGAGGCGATGCGAACGCTCGTTGTCTTCGTGAGTCGAAAGCTGGACTCGCGAATACCCGCGCCGTCGCGCTTCGTCCAGGACGCCGTCCAAGAGGACTCCACCGACACCCTCTCCCCACCGGTCGGGTAGCACGTAGATGAGGTCGAGGTAGCAAGCTCCCGCTATGAGCGGACCCGCCCCGGCGTCGTCGCGAGCGGGCATGGCCAACGCCATCCCGACCGACTCTCCTCCGTCTTCCGCGATGAGGAACCACGTAACAGGGTTGCGAAGGTTATCGGCGACCTGCTCCATGCGCTCTGCCGGTATGGCGCGGCCGTGCCGCCGAACCAGGTTCGACCGCAGGTAGATCGATAGCGCGGAATCCACGTCCGTGGAACTGCCCATGCGAACGTTAACCGGGCCCCTGGCTCCTGAACTCATCTCCTTCAGGCGGGGACGAACGAAAGGCGGACCTGGCGCGAGGTCTTCTCAGCATTTGGATCGACGAGGGCGATCGACTGCCAGGTTCCAAGCGCCATGCCTCCCTGCAGCACCGGAACGCTGACCGATGACGCCGCCAGAAGCGGAACGAGGTGATCGGCGCCGTGGCCTCGCGCGCCGTGGCGGTGGACCCATCGGTCGTCACGGGGCAGCAGCCGATCGAGCGCTTCCATCAGATCCTGCTCGCTTCCCGAGCCAAGCTCCATCACCACCAATCCCGCGGTGGCATGCGGGACGAAGACGTGCAGCAGCCCGTCGCGATCGGAGGCAACGTCGTGCAGGAACCCGGCGCAGGCATCGGTCAGGCCATAGACCCCTCGCTCGCCGGCGGTCCGGACCGTCACCTCTCGGGATTGCATGCACCGAGTATCATGCCGCCCGATGTTTGCCCTGGCACGCGATAGCTGGATCGGCCGCGGGATCGTTGCGGTCGCCGTGCTCATCGTGGTAGTGGTCGCCTGCACAGCGGTGGTGGCCCCGAAACAGGTCGCGCAGGCCTCGCCAACACCCAGCCCGTCTCCGATCCCAACGCTGAGCCCATCGCCAACCGCCAGCCCGACGCCGGCTCCCACGCCGAAACCAAAGCCGAGCCCGCTCCTCTCGAAGCGCATCACCGTGCTGGTCCTGGGCACCGACTCGAATGCATCCCGGCTCAGGCGCGGAATGGGCAAGCTGACCGACTCGATCATCGTGCTCAGCGTGAACGCCAAGCACACCCAGGTTTCGATGATCTCCTTTCCTCGCGACATGGTCGACATCCCGACGGGCAACGGCGGGGTCTGGTCGCTGAAGATCAACGCCCTGACGTACTTCCGCGGCGAAGCCGCGATGAAGCGGGCGATCGCCACGACCATCGGTCAGCCCATCAACTACTACCTCGAAATCAACATGGAGGACTTCGGCCGGCTGGTGAATGCGATCGGTGGGATCGACGTCATCGTGCCGGCCTCGATCTACGACCCGTCGATTGGGCTCAACATCCGGGCGGGACGCAGGCACTTGGACGGCAACCTGGCGCTCAGCTACGCCAGGAGCCGTCACACCACCAGCGACTGGGACCGGGCGGCGCGGCAGCAGCTGATCCTGACGGCCATCGTCCGCAAGCTGGTCAATCCCAAGACCAAGATCCACTTGTCGGGGCTGATCCCGGCGTTGAAGACGCTGCGGACGGACATGCCGCTCGCGCAGGTCAGCACCTTCGTCCAGATCGCCAGGCTCTCGGCCAAGGCCAGGGTGATTGGCGGCGTCCTGGCGCCACCAGCCTTCGCGGGGTTCACTGGCATCGAACCGGGGACGGGTCGCGGCTGGATCCAGGAGCCCAACCTGACGACCATTCGCTCATACGCGAGGGCCCTCTTCGCGCGGTGAGCGGCTCCCGGGACGAGCCCCCGCCTAGCCGGTGGCGTATCCGTGCTGACCGATGAACAGCAACCCGGCCCCGAGCCAGGTGAAGAGGACGCCGGCGAAGCCCAGCACCAGCAGCCACGGAGCCGCCGCGCCCCATCGGTCACGCCGCCCCGCCAGGTGGAGCTCGGCCGCGTAGACCAGCCAGGTGGCCGCCGCCGCGAGCTCCTTGGGATCGTTGTTCCAGTACGAGCGCCACGCCAGGTTGGCCCAGACTGAGCCGAGCGCGATGGCGGCGGTAAGCAGCGGGAATGCCACGATCACCGCCATGCCGGCCGCCCGGCGCGACACGGCTGCGGTCGGCAGCAGCGCGATGCGATCGCCGCTCCAGCGCTGGGCGATCTCGCTCAGCGCGGCAAGGAAGGCGACGCCGCCGGCGCCGTACGAGGCGATGGCGGCACCCACGTGCACCGTCAGCAGCACGGGCTGCTGGAGGGCGGGCACCAGGGGCAGGGTCTCGTTGGGTAGGGCGAGGCCATAGCCAACCAGCAGACCGGCGAGCAGCGCGGCGGGCGCCGCGAGTCCGTGGATCGGCGCGCTGCGCGCCACCAGCAGATAGCCTGCCAGCAGAGCTGCGGCGAAGGTCAGGGCTGTCTCCGCCAGGTTCGTCCAGGGGGCGTGGCCGGTGATCACGGCCGTGACTGCCAGCGAAGCCAGCAGCAGGATCAGCCCGAGCTGCACGAGACGATAGGGGAGATCCGCGACGAGATTCCCTCCGGCCTCGACGGAGGTCGACGCCGACCCGGTGCTCGCCTGGAGACTGGCGTCCGCGCGCGCCAGTCGCAGCGCGACGCCCGCAACCCCGAGCGCGGCGGCTGCCGCGAGCGCCACCAGCGCGGAGACTCCCAGGACGACGGATGCGGTCACGTCTGCTCCCTCAATGCGCGCCGAATGCCTGGCCGATCAGGCCCCGGTCAGTCGTCCGCTGAGACGCGCGCGAAGATCTCGCGTGTTCCGCAGTGATAGCAGCTGTCGTCCGCCGCCCGGATGGTGGTGCCGCAGTTCGCGCAGTCGACCATGAGGTCCCCCTCGCAGATCGGGCAGAACCGGGCCGTGGGCGGGAACTGCAGCGCGTCGGTCGGGCAGTAGGCGACGCCTCGCGGCGCGGCCAGGCCGTGCGCCTCGCTGGCGGGCGGTGGCGGCAGCGCGAGCACGGGCTCAGGATGTCGCTGGGCCGCGACCCCGACCTGCGAGACCCGCAGGTAGCCGAGCACCAAGTACAGGACGTACAGGCCGACCAGCCCGAAGAGCAGGTAGGGAAAGACGGTTGCGGTGGCGGAGCCGAGGTCGTGCCCGATCCACTCGATGAAGCCCTTGATGTTCATCCTCGCCGGCGATTCTAGCGCCGGCGCCGCTGGTACACTCCGCCAAACGCAGGCGACCCCAGAGGAGCATGCCCCGACCCAGGCTTGACCACCACACGCCCCTGACCGAGCTCCACGTCCACCTGGGCGCGGCCGTCACCCCGGCGATCATGTGGGGCATCGCCCACGCCCAGGGCATCCGGTTGCCGACCAAGGACTACTGGGCCTTCCGGAAGCTGATCACGTCCCATCGCCGCCGCTCCTTCCAGGCGTACCTCGACCTCTTCTACTGGACCGAGCTGATCCAGTCGAGCCCCACCGCCATTGAGCGCAGCGTGTACGAAGTCATCGGCGGGGCGTACCGCAAGAACAACATCACGCGGATTGAGCTGCGCTTCAACCCCATGAAGCGCAACCGTGGCGGTGAGCAGGATCTCGACCACATCATCGCCGCCGCCTCGCGCGGCATGGATCGCGCCGTGCTCGAGTATCCGCAGGTGCGCGCCGGCCTCATCTTCTGCCTCGACCGTGGCTTTTCCCGCGAGCTGAACGAGATCATTGCCGCCAAGGCGATCGCCTGGCGCGACCGCGGCGTGGTGGCGGTGGACATCGCCGGGCCAGAGGAACCGGCCTTTCGCTTCTCGGACTACCGCGAGGTGCTCGCCGAGTGCCGGCGGGCGGGCCTTGGGGTCACGGTGCACGCCGGGGAGACGGGCGGCCCCGAGGAGGTGCGCAACGCGATCGAGGCGCTCGACCCCGAGCGCATCGGCCACGGAGTCAAGAGCGTCTACGACCCCAGGGTGATGGCCATGCTGCGCGAGCGCGGCATTGTCCTGGAGGTATGTCCGACCTCGAACCTGAACACCCGCGTGGTGCGCGATCTGGCGGAGATGCGCTACATCCTCCGCAGCCTCGTCGAGCACGGTGTCTCGTTCGCGCTTTCGACCGATGGTCCGGAGATGCTGCGCTCCTATCTGCGCGACGAGATCGGGCTCCTTCTGCGCAACGAGATCCTGTCGCTCGAGGAGGTGGAGGCCGCGCTGGCGACCGCGAACCGGGCCAGCTTCGTGGATCCGGCGCCGCCGATTGAGCTCAATCGGGAGCCGATTCCGGCCGCCAACGGGCACGCCGCCTTGCCCGTCGAGCTCGAGGTTTAGGCTGCTAGACTCGCCGCCGTGTCCTCGATCTGGCGGCCGGTTCGCGAGCGAAATCCCGCCCGCAGCCTGATGGTGGTGGTCGCCCATCCGGGCGACGAGGCGTTCGGATTCGGCGGCGCCATCGCCCGCGTGGCGTCGGAGGGCGCGTATGTCGTGGTGGTGTGCGCCACCCGCGGCGTCTTCGACCCGCGGCTGGCCCGGAAGTCCCCGGCGCCTGGTGGCAAGAACCGCGATCCCAAGACCGATGCCATCGTGTGGCGGAACATCGACACCATCCGGGAGGACGAGCTGCGCCGCAGCGTGGCGCTGCTGGGCGTCCGGGTGCTGCGCATGCTCGACTACGCCGAGGACGAGCTCAGCGAGGTCGATTTCGACCTCCTGGTGAGCCGCATCGTGGAGCCGATCCGCATGCATCGGCCGGAGGTGATCCTCAGCTTCGGCCCCGATGGCGTCACCGGCGATGCCGACCACGCGGTGATCTCGCGGGCGGTGACCGCGGCCTTCGCGGCGGCCGCGGAGCCGCTCACCTACGAGGACGACATCGAGGAGGACCAGGTCGCCTGGCGTGCCGCCAAGCTCTATCACCTGGTCGTTCCGGTCTCGCAGGTGGCCGCGCTCGGCCTCGCCCGCATCGGGGGCGGCTACGGATCACCCGACGGGGCCGAGACGATCACCCTCGACCTCGGCGAGCTGGCGGATCTCAAGCTGGCGGCCATCGCGCGCCACGTCTCGCAGACCGGCTCCGCAGGGCCGTTCCACGACTGGGACCCGTCGGCCAGCCGCCAATACCTGGCGACCGAGTCGTATCGCCTGGCTCGCAGCAACCTTCCCGTGCCCGCCGGCGGAAATCGGCCCGTGGAATCCGACCTCTTCGACGGCCTGCCCTAGCATCAACAAAAGTCGTATCCGTTCGGCGTCGGGCTCTGTTACGCTCGATCGGCCCCGGACACGCTTGCTCGAAAGGAATCCGAGCTCTTCATGCCTGACCTGCTCAGCAACGAGAACATCATGACCGCCCTCGGGAAGGTCAAGGACCCGGAGATCGGCCGGGACCTCGTCTCCCTAGGGATGGTCAAGAACGTCGAGATCACCGGCCCGCACGTGGCGCTCACCGTGGAGCTCACCACGCCTGCCTGCCCGCTCAAGGCCAAGATCGAGGACGAGATCGTGACCGGCCTCGAGGCGCTGGGAGCCGAGACGGTGAAGGTCGACTGGGCCAGCAACGTGAAGCGCTCGTTCGGCGGCCCGGCTGCTGACCTCATCCCCGGCGTCAAGAACACGATCGCAGTTGCCTCCGGCAAGGGCGGGGTAGGCAAGACCACGGTGGCGGTCAACCTGGCGGTCTCATTGGCCAGGGACGGTGCCCGGGTCGGGCTATTGGACGCCGATATCACCGGCCCCAACGTGCCGCTCATGATGGGGACCATGGGGGCTCACGTGACCGGCGCCGGCGGGCGCGTCAACCCCGTGATCAGCCACGGCGTGACGATGATGAGCATCCAGTACTTCCTCACCGGGGATGCGCCGGTCATCTGGCGCGGCCCGCTCATCCACTCCGCGATCCAGCAGTTCCTGCGCGACGTGGACTGGGGCGAGCTCGACTACCTGGTCGTCGACCTCCCGCCGGGAACCGGCGATGCCGCGCTCTCCCTCAGCCAGTTGATCCCGCTGAGCGGCGCGGTGATCGTCACCACGCCCCAGGAGGTCTCGTTGGCCGACGCGCGCAAGGCAATCGCCATGTTCACCAAGGTGAACGTGCGGACCCTGGGCGTCATCGAGAACATGAGCGGCTTCATCTGCCCCAACTGCGGCGAGGAGCACGACATCTTCGGGTCGGGCGGTGGCGAGAAGATCGCCCGCGAGCTCGAGCTGGACGTGCTCGGGCGCATCCCGCTCGAGCCAGGCGTCCGCGCGGGAGGTGACGCCGGTGTACCGATCACCTCGACCCAGCATCCGGATGCGGATCACTCGCGCGCCGGGCAGGCGATGCGCGAGGTTGCGCGCACCATCGCGGGCCGCATCAGCGTGGTGGCCGAACCATATGCCATGGCGGCGGCCGGTTAGACCGATCGACCCAGGGAGTTGATGGCGCCGGGGAAGGAGCCCTTGCGCGGCTTCGCAACGCGCTGCGGGCCCCTCCCCCGACGCCTCCTAATCTGACCCGCGGTCGATCGGCCTTCCCAACCTGGGTGGGAGAGAGGGTCGGCTCGGCCTCGGTCCTGCTACCCGCCCCGGGCATCCCGCCTGGGCACCCTGAAATACCGGGTCGCTGATCCGAAAGGCCCACGCTCGCGTGCGTCATCCAGGGTCGGCGCGGACCTAGAATCGCGTGGTGCGGGTCGCGGTCATCGGGGACGTTCACGCCAATCTGACGGCCCTGCGCGCCGTGCTCTCCGACGCGGCCACCATCGGCTGTGACGCGATCTGGTGCGTCGGCGACGTCGTCGGTCGCGGCCCACATCCCAACGAGGTGGTGGAGGAGCTGATTCGCCTCGAGATCCCCACCGTCCAGGGCAACTGGGACGAAGCGGTCGGGATGGAACGCGAGCAGGTTGGCAGCATCTGGGCATCGCCGGGAGCGGAGGAATGGGGGCACGCCTCTCTCAACTGGACGGTGCGGGTCATGGATGACGAGCGCCGCGCTTGGCTGCGTCAGCTGCCCGCGACCCTGCGCATGGAGGTCGACGGCCGCAGCATCCTGCTGTTCCACGGCACGCCGCTGAGGCGCAACGAGTACCTGTGGGCGGACCGCCCTTCGCGCATGTACGCTCGCATCGCCGCCGACGAGGGTGATGACCTGTTTTGCTATGGGCACACCCACGAGACCGTCCACAAGCTGGTGGGGCGGTCGCATTTCGTCGCGTGCGGCTCGGTCGGTTGCGGCAGCCACTCCCGTGCGCGGTACGCGGTGATCTACCTGGGGCAGCCGGACCTGGCGGTCGGCTTCCGCTCCGTCGACTACGACTCGACCGGCGTGGCGGCCGACCTGGAGCGTGCCGGCCTGCCGCTCGACCTGCTGCGCGTCGCCCCGGTGCCCCACCCGCTGGAGCCGGAGCCCGCCGTCAGCGAGGCACGCTAGGTCGCCTTCGCCTCGCGCTCGTACGGCTGTCCGTCGGCGGCCGGCGGGATGCTGCGCCCCACGACCCCCGCCAGCACGATGATCGTGACCAGGTAGGGCAGCGCGCTGAAGACCTGCTCCGGAACCCCGGACAGCACCGCACCCAGATCGCCAGTGGGTGGGTTGAACGACACGGCCTGGCCGAGCGTATCCGCGATGCCGAACACCAACGCAGCGCCAAAGGCGCCGATCGGTGTCCATCGGCCGAAGATGAGGGCGGCCAACGCGATGTATCCCCGTCCCCCAGTCATCCCACCCTGGAAGGTGCCGATGTACTCGAGGGTGAACCAGGCCCCGCCCAGACCGGCGAGGACACCGCCCAGCAGGACGTTGCGATAGCGCAGGCGGATGACGTCGATGCCGAGCGTCTCCGCTGCCCGCGGATGCTCGCCGACCGCGCGCGTGCGCAGGCCCCAGCGCGATCGGAAGAGGAGAACCTGCAGGACGATCACAAGGACGAGCATCGTCAGCGTGATCGGCCCATGCGCGAGAAACGTCGTCAGCAGCCAGCCGAGGATCGGCACCGAGGCGGCTGCGTGCGGGACGACGAAGGACTGGAAGTTGCCCGCCGAAGGAATCGGGTTCTGGCTGATGAGCAGGTTCAGGTACCCGGTGATCGCCAGCGCCTCGATGTTGATGATCGTCCCGGAGATGATCTGGTTGGCTCGCACGCTGATCGACAACCAGGCATGCAGCGCTGACACCGCCACGCCTGCCGCGATCGCGGCCAGCAAGCCGACCAGCAGCGGAAGCGTGATTCCCATCGGCCCGGGGTTGCTCGGAGCGCCGCCGTTGACCAGGGCGGCGACATACCAGCCGACGAAGGCGGCGAACAGCATCATCCCCTCGATGCCGATGTTGACGACCCCGGACCGCTCGTTCATGAAGCCGCACAGGGCTCCGAGGGCGATGGGCGTCGACAGGGTGATGATCAGGCTTCCATTGGTGGCCATGACGCTGAGCAGGTAGCCAATGAACTGCAGCAGCAGCCCGATGACTGGCACGTGGAGGATGAAATCCATGCCTGCCTCTAGGGCGCCGGCGTTGCCTGGCCGCCGTAGGAGCTGGCGACCGTCTGCAGCTCGGCGACTTTCGCGCTCTTCGCCCGGATGCGGAAGAGGTAGCGGACCAGGACTTCCGCCGTCAGGAAGAAGAGGATCGCGCCCTGCAGCACGTCGACCATCTGCGATGGGACGCCCGCCTCGATCTGCATCAGCGGGGCGCCCGCCCGCATGGCACCCAGCAGGAGTCCGGCAAACATGATGCCAATGGGGTGCGCCTGCCCCAGCAGCGCCACCGTGATCCCGTCAAAGCCTACATTGGTCGAGTAGCCGGCCGGCATGAATCCGGTCAGCCCCAGGATCTCACCGGAGCCCGCCAGCCCTGCCAGCCCGCCGCAGAAGGCCATGGTGACCACGATCAGCAGGCGCGGATGCATGCCGGCATAGCGAGCGGCGTCCGGACCCGCGCCGACGGTGCGGATCTCGAAGCCGATGGTCGAGCGGTAGAGGAGCCACCAGGCGAGCGGCACCGCCACGAAGGCAAACAGGATCCCCAAGTGTCCGTTGGCACCGACCAGGATCGGGAGCGTCGCGTTGCCGACGTCGGGTGTTCGGGCGAAGGTCGCGCCAACCGCGCGCAGCGGGCCGGTGACGACGTAAGCCACGATGTAGAGCGCGATGTAGTTGAGCATGATGGTCGTCACCACCTCGTGGGCGCCGGTGTACGCTTTGAGGAACCCGGGGATCGCGCCGTACACCGAACCGACCAGGATGGCGGCGACGAGCGCGAGCGGAATCGCCACCGGCCCGGGCGCATGAGCCAGCCACACTCCGACCGCCGCGGCCGCCAGGCCGCCGGTCAGGAACTGGCCCTGCGCTCCGATGTTGAACAGCCCGGCCTTGAAGGCGACGCCCACGGCGAGCCCGGCGAGGATGAGCGGTGACGCGTTGACGATGGTCGAGACGACCGCCCCGAACGACCCGAACGCGCCTTCCACGAGCGCCTTGTAGGCGAGCAGCGGCAGCGTGAGATCCAGGCCGAGGATGAGCGGCGACGAGAAGATCATGATCAGCGAGCCGAAGACCAGGGCTAGGACGATCGACAGCGCCGGGATGATGGCCGCGTCCCGGGCACGGCGGAGGTTCATGCCGCACCCTCAGCGATGATCGGCGGCGGTCCCTCACGACCGCCGGTCGCCATCAGCAGCCCGACCTCTTCACGCGTCGCGCTGCGGCCGTCCATGACTGCCACCAGGCGTCCGCGGTACATGACGCCGATGCGGTCCGAGAGCTCCAGGACCTCGTCGAGCTCGGCCGAGATGAGCAGGACCGCGGTTCCGGCATCGCGCTTGGCGATGACCTGGCGGTGAATGAACTCGATGCTTCCGACGTCCAGCCCGCGGGTCGGCTGGTCCAGCACCAGGAGCCGCAGGTCGCCGAAGAACTCGCGGCCGACGATGAGCTTCTGCTGGTTGCCACCGGAGAGGGTCGACGCATGCACGAGAGGAGATGGGGTCCGAACATCGAAGTCGTTGATGACCTGCTCGGCATGCCGAAGAATCGCGTCCGCATCGCGCACCAGGCCCCGCGAGTACGGAGCCCGGTAATACGAGGTCAGCACCGAGTTGTCGGTGAGGGGGAAGACGAGGACCAACCCATACCGATGACGGTCGGCGGGGACGAAGCCCACCCGGAGGTTGTGGAGGCGCCGCGGACTTGCCCCGGTGATGCTTCGACCCGCCAGCTGTACGGTTCCGCTGGCCGGCCTGCGCAACCCCGCGAGCGCCTCGACCAGCTCGTCCTGGCCGTTGCCCGCGACACCCGCGATTCCGAACACCTCGCCGGCCTTGACCTCGAAGTCGAGGCCGTGGACCACCTCGTGCCCGCGATCGTCCGAGACGGTGAGCCCGGAGACAGAGAGCGTCACAGCGGCTGGATGGCTCTCGCCCCGGTCGACGGTGAGCTGCACCTCGCGGCCGACCATCAGCTCGGCCAGGTCGTCCTCATCGGTCTCGGAGGGGATGCGGCTGCCGACCACCTTCCCGCGGCGGATGACCGTGATCCGATCCGCGATCTCGAGCACCTCGTAGAGCTTGTGGCTGATGAAGATGATGCTGGTCCCCTCCGCCGTGAGCCGCCGGAGCACGGTGAAGATCTCCTTGGTCTCCTGCGGGGTGAGCACGGCGGTGGGCTCGTCGAGCACGAGGATGTCGGCGTTGCGATAGAGCGCTTTGAGGATCTCGACGCGCTGCTGCCACCCAACCGACAGGCTGGCGACTCGCAGGTCGGGGTCGATCTCGGTGCCGAAGAAGCGCCCCAGCTCGCGGATCCGGGTGTGGGCGGCCTTGCGGTCCATGATGACCGCGTTCGCCATCGGCTCTTCGCCAAGCAGGATGTTCTCCGCCACGGTCAGCACCGGGACGAGCATGAAGTGCTGGTGCACCATGCTGATGCCCTGCGAAATGGCGTCCGCCGGCGACGCGATGGTGACTGTCTTGCCACCCAGCAGGATCTCGCCCTCGTCGGGGGTGACGAGGCCATACAGGATGTTCATCAGCGTCGTCTTGCCGGCGCCGTTCTCCCCGAGCAGAGCGTGGATCTCGCCTCGGCGGACGTCGAGGTCGATGTGGTCGTTGGCGACGACGCCGGGGAAACGCTTCGTCACGCCGCGCATCTCGAGCGCCGCGGGTTTGCTCGCCGCCGGACTGCTCGCCGCCTGGCTCACGACCATCCTTCCTCAGCTCGTGCTTTGGTGAATATGCCGAGCGGGCCGCCCAAGATGGGCCGGCCCGCTCGTGCGCTACCGATTCAGGGTCTAGCTCCGGCTCACGCCGGTGGCTGACCGTTCTTGTTGTCGCAGGAACCAAACGGAGTCTCGACGCAGGCCTTGATGGTTCCATCCTTGAGGCCCTTGACGGCCGCGTCGATCTTCGCCTGGATGTCCGGCGTGATCATGCTCTGGCTGTCATGGAACGGCGAGAGCCCCACCGAGTCGGTGGTGATGTCGAGGGTGATCGTCCCGCCCTTGTCCTTCTTGTCGTTCACCCGCTGGATGGCGTCCGACACGGCCTTGGTCAGCTTCTTCTCCGCGCTCACCACGGTGCACGCCTTCGTGTCCGGCGTTGAGACCCACTGGTCGACGTCGACGCCGATGGCGTGGATGTTGTGGTCGCACGCGGACTGCAGGACGCCGTTCCCGGTCTTGCCGGCGACCTGGAACAGGACGTCGATGTCCGGATTCTGGCTGAGCAGCTGGTCGGCGGCCGCCTTCCCGCCTGCCGGGTCGTTGAAGGCCTTGGCATCAGGGGCCGCGCTGACGTACTTCAGCTCGACCTTGATATCGGACTTCACCGACTTGGCGCCATTCAGGTAGCCGATCATGTAGTTCGGCACAGCCGGAACGGTCGCGGTCCCCCCGATGGCGGCGATGTGACCGCTCTTGCTGATGCTGGCGGCCACCACGCCGGCCAGGTAGCCGGGCTGCTGCTCCTTGAAAACGAGCCCCTGGTAGTTGGGAAGCAGCGTGGCTGCGTCACCCTTGCAGGCGAACGTGCTGTCAGGGTTGCCGTTCGCGTCGACGCAGATACCCTGGTCGACGCCGATGAACTTGATGTTCGGGTTGGCCTTGGCGGCCTTGGTCGTGTCGCTGCCGAGGGCGAAGCCGACCGTCACGATGATGTTGTAGTTCTTGCTGACGAACGAGTTGATGTTCTTCGCATAGTCGGCGGACTGTGTGGTGACCACGCTGTGCGGCGCCGCGGCGCCAACCGCCTGCGCGCCGGCCTTCGCGCCTTCCCACGAGTACTGGTTGAAGTTGTGGTCGTCCAGTGTTCCGACGTCGGTCACCAGGCCGATCTTGAGATTGCTCGTCGCGCCCCCGCTCTGACTGCCGCTGCTACCGGTGTTCCCCTGGCACGCGGCCAGGAGCACGATGGCGAGCGAGGCAAACGTCGCGCCAAGGGCATACCGATGCTTCCGCATGAACTCTCCTTCACCCTCGGTGTGTGAACGAAATCCACGGACGCCGCATGCCTATACGGCGCAGAGCGCATCGACCGCTGAGGGTGTGGGCCGAGGCGAATCTGCGGCATCATACTGCCCGCCCGAACGCGCCTCAAGAGATAGCACGCTCATGCCCCAACGTCCCTCGCGACGACCGCGCCTGGTCATCTTCGACCTGGACGGCGTCGTGTATCGAGGGCTGGATCCGGTGCCGGGCGCGGCGCAGGTCATCACGAGTCTGCACGCTCGTCGGCTGCAGGTTCGGTATGCGACGAACAACTCCATGGCATCGCGCGAGGCCTACGTCGAACGACTGGTCGCGATGGGCGTGCCAGCCTCCGTGCACGAGATCGTGACCTCCACCTCCGCGACCGTCGGCTACCTCCGCCATCACCTTCCGGACGCGCACCGGATCCTGGCCGTTGGTTCCCCGGCGATGATCGCGGAGCTTCGAGGTGACGGCCTCGAGGTGACACCCGCCGCCGAGCTCGCGGGGAGCGGATACCAGGGTGAACCGCTGGCGACGCCGGTGGACGCGGTGGTCGTCGGCCTCGACCAGGCGTACGACTACGGCCGCATCGCGGTCGCGGCCACCGCGGTTCGCGAGGGCGCCGCGTTCATCGCCACCAACGCGGACCTGCGATACCCGACGCCGCGCGGCTTCCTTCCCGGCGCTGGCTCGCTGGTGGCCGCCATCCGGGCCGCCTCGGGAGGCGTCGAGCCGATCGTGGTGGGCAAGCCGGAGCCGGCGATCTTCTCCGAGATCCTGGAGGAGGCCAGCGTGGAGCCCGAGGCGGCGGTCGCCATCGGCGACAACCCGGATGCCGATATCGTGGCTGCCCATCGGTCCGGCATCTTCTCCGTGCTCATCCTCACCGGCGTCGCCGATGCGGCGACCGCGCATGCGCTGGCGGGTGAGCGCAAGCCCGACGTGGTTGCCGTCGACCACGCAGAGCTTGGACGCCTGTTCGAGCAATGGCTCAGCTGAGCTGGGTGCTTGCCGTTGTGGTCCATGCGGTCCATTCCTCTGTCGCCTCGCCGAGGAGCCGATCCAGCACGATCGCCGGCCCAAAGCCGCGTTGGAAGGCGTTCAGCGCGATCGATGCCAACTCCTGGCGCGTCATCTCGAGCAGCGTGGCGCTACGGGCCAGCTCGTCCGTGAGGTTGGTGTTCGCCACGACGCGGTCGTCAGTCGAGCAGGTGACGCTGACGCCGAGCCGATGGAGTCGCGCCAATGGATGCTCCGCCACGTCTGCGACGATCCCGGCCTGGACGTTGCTGGTCGGGCACATGTCGAGCGTGACGCCGCCTCGCTTCAGCTCTTCCACGAGCTCCGAATCGTCGATCGCGGTCTCGCCGTGCGCGATGCGTGTCGCGCCCAGGTCGAGCGCCTCGCGGATGTGCTCTGGACCGGCGACCTCTCCGGCGTGAGCCGTGAGCTTTAAACCACCCTCCGCGGCAGCGGCAAAGGCTGCGGCATGCGGCGGAGCCGGCCACTCGGCCTCGAGGCCGGCCAGATCGAAGCCCGCCACCGGTTCCCCAAACGCCGCCGCCTCCCGTGCCAGCAGGACGTTGGCGGCCGGGGGATGCGAGCGCATGGCGGTGACGATCAGGCTGACTGCTGGGGCGCTCGAGCCGAGCCGCTCGATGGCATCCTCGATGCCCTGGGCGACCGCCTCGATGACCGAGCCCACCCCGAGGCCGCGTTCGAGGTGCAGCCGTGGCGCCCAGCGAATCTCGGCATATCGAACGCGCTCCTCGGCGAGGGTGACGACCAGCTCAACGGCCGCTCGCCGCAGGGCCGTATCGGTCTGCAGCAGGGCGATCGGCAGGTCGAAGAAGGAGAGGAGCTCCGCCTGGTTCGCGCAGCGCGGCGGCGCGACCATCCTCAGTCTCGCTTCGTCGAGGCTGAGGCTGACGCCGATTGCCGCCGCGAGCTCCACGGCTGTTTCAGGGCGGAGCGCGCCGTCGAGATGCTGGTGAAGCTCGGCTTTCGGGAGCCGCCACAGCGACTCCTGGAGGTCGCCCATTTCCTCGCCGGCAGGGCCTTCGGACGGCGGAGGAACCATCTGTGGCCATCATAGGCCGCGGGCTTCAGGCGAAGGGTCGCGTGGCGTTGGGGGTTGCCGCGGTGCTCGGGCTGGGCGCCGTCCTGGCAGCCCGCTCCGCGGATCCGTTCGTCGCAGACCCCGCAGCCGTCGCGGCGCAGCGCGCGACGATAGCGTCGCAGCGCGCGTCGTCGGTCGCCCAGCTGGAACGCCTTCGCACGGCCCTGACCGTTGCCCTCGACG